>CAZEHW010000115.1:0-1648 GCA_964511865.1 uncultured Hyphomicrobiales bacterium
ATTTCATTCAGACGGTCAGCAAAAGTCTGTGTAAAACCTGATGGTAAATCTGTTATAATTATCATCCCGGGTATTTCAACAGGCAACTGTGTTAAGAATGTCTTTAGTAATGGTATACTTCCCGTAGAAGAACCAATCACTATTATTTTATTTCCTAAAAGTTGTCCATCTGAATCCAAATTCTCAATTTTAATCTTAGGACTAAAAAGTTTATCTACTTTAAAATTCTCAATTATTGCTTTTTGAACAGTCCTTAATTTACTTATTAGCTCACTGAGCATTAGCTCAATTCCTTTTTGAATATCTGTTGGAGGTTTAACCACAAAATCAAGAACACCTAATTCGAGTGTTTGCAATACCAGATGCTTACCTTTTTGTGTTTGCGGTGCTATGGAAATAACAGCTATGTTTTCTTGCTGTATATATTTTCGTAAATATTCGAGTCCATCAAGACCTAACATCTCTATATCAATAACTAAAGCATGCGGCTTATTTGTCTGCAATATTGCCTTGAGAGAAGATAAATCAGAAATTGACCCGATTATTTCAAAATCAGGTTTCTGAGATAGTTTGTTATTAATAATCTCCCTTAATTCATAATTTTCTTCTATTATTATTATCTTCATACTAACCAAAACATTCAAAAATCAAATAAACAAGTTACAAAAATAGTAATAATTAATTATAAAAGTGCAGTCAGAAACTAAATAACGATATTATTTAGTATTTCATTATGAATTGGTATTGTATCTTTCGAGTTTGAAGGATTCTCCTAAATAGCGTTTGCGAACTTCCTCATTTGAAGCAATATCACCGGCAGTACCTGATGTATAAATTTTTCCGTCAATCAATATATAGGCTCTGTCTGTAATTGATAAAGTCTCATGAACATTATGGTCTGTAATTAATACTCCTATTCCCTGTTCCTTAAGCTTAATCACCATGTTCATAATATCTTCGACTGCAATGGGGTCAATACCGGCAAAAGGTTCATCCAACAATATAAATTTTGGGTCAGAAGCTAATGCCCTTGCTATCTCACATCTCCTTCGTTCGCCGCCAGAGAGCATATAACCTTTGCTTTTTCTAATATGTTGAATACCAAAGCTTTCCAAAAGTTCTTCAAGTCTTTGCTTTCGTTCTTTACGCTGCATTGACTGTAATTGTAAAATTGATTTAATATTATTTTCTACAGTCAATTTTCTAAAAATTGATGCCTCCTGAGGAAGATAGCTTATACCAAGATGAGAACGCTTGTACATCGCCTTGCCTGTAATATCTTTCTCGTCCAGTTCGACTTTGCCGGAGTTTGGATTTATCATCCCTACAATCATATAAAATGTGGTGGTTTTTCCGGCTCCGTTAGGTCCGAGAAGACCTACAACTTCACCTTGTTTTACATTCAAAGAAACATCATTAACAACTGCTCTTTTTCCAAATTTCTTTATCAAATTATGAGCTGATAAATAGCTCTTATTTTCTAAGTTTTGCTCTCTGCTATCGTCCATTATATTTTTTCCATTGACTATAAATTAAATAGGTTTTAACAACAGTTGTTTTGTTATTTTTTGACCACCTCTGTTCACTACTACTTTTAATGTTTGTCCTGCAATACCATCATAAATATTAATAAAATAATCATCAAGTT
>CAZEHW010000115.1:1658-3480 GCA_964511865.1 uncultured Hyphomicrobiales bacterium
CTGGAGAACCATCAATTTCCAAAATGATATCACCGGGTTCAAAACCGGCTTCTTCAGCCGATGAACGCCTGTTGATGCTATAAATGACAACACCTTCTTTAATATTTGTTGAAAGGTACCGGGCAATTCTGTCATCAATTTCGCGAACTTCCATACCTACTGCAAAATTACGATTAATTGTCTTATTTTCAATTAATAAATCAATAACTTTTTTTACTCTGTTAATTGGAATTGCAAATCCGATACCAATCGAACCGGCTCCTTTTTGGTCTTGAGCCGTAGAAAATATTACAGTATTCATCCCAATTACTTCTGCAAATGCATTGACCAAAGGTCCGCCGGAATTTCCCGAACTTATTGCCGCATCAGTTTGAATCATATCTTTATAAACTTTTTGGTCATAATACAAACTAACACCATAATTCGATATTACCCCAACAGTAACAGTGGGTTTTGCATTAATATCAAATAATCCAAAAGGATTTCCAAGAGAAATTACCCACTCACCCGTTATAATATCATCAGAGTTACCTAATTTAAGGTAAGGAAAATTCTCACCTTTAATTTTGAGTAAAGCCACATCACTTATTTTGTCCGAACCAATTATTTCAGCATCATACTTTTCGCCATTTGTCATTGTTACTACAATTTTAGTAGCATTGCCGGCAACATGATGATTCGTTAAAATATAACCGTCATTCGATATTAAATAACCTGAACCCAAACCTTGTATTTCATACTTCCTGTATCTTGGTTCACTCCTGTAACCAAAAAACCTTTGAAAAAGGGGATTATCATAAATCGGGTCAACATATTCAACTTTTCGTACTTCAGTAACGTTAATTCCAACGATTGCAGGACAACTTTTTGCAACAGCATTGGTAATAGCATTTCTTCTTGAATGATTGATTGCATCAACTACACTATCTGAGTATAATGATTGCTCGTTGTTGTAAAGACCTAAGTTACTGTCAAAATATATCTTGTCTTTAGATATAAGTTCATTAAGGTTAATGAATGCTACTGCTATGAGTATTATTAAAATACTTACTGCTCTTTTATTCATAAAAATATTCTCCATCATAAATTGTCAATTTATTAAAATTGTCAATTTTTTTATCATATCTTCTCCTAAATAATAAATCAAATTATCATTTGCAATATATTTTCAAAAATCATTTTTCTTAAATTAAACGAAAAAATCCAAGAATTAACTTAAAGCAAGATTAAAAACAAATTATCTTTAACTTTATTGTTTTTTCCCTGTAGTTTTAGAACAGTTTAAAAAACAGCTGTTATTATAAACAAGAAAATCAATGTAGATCAACCCTGTTCAAGCCATTCAATGCGGCAACCCTGTATGCTTCAGCCATTGTAGGATAATTGAAAGTTGTGTTAACGAAATAAAGCAAAGAATTTGCATCGTCTTTTTGTGACATTATCGCCTGACCTATATGAATGATTTCTGCCGCTTCAGGTCCGAAACAATGAACGCCAAGAATTTCTAAAGTATCCCTGTGAAATAATATTTTTAAGACACCTGTCGTATTTCCCGTAATCTGTGAGCGTGCAAGATGTTTGAAAAATGAATGCCCGATTTCATAAGGTATTTTTTCATCCGTCAACTCTCTTTCTGTTTTTCCAACACAACTTATTTCCGGTATAGTATAAATTCCTGTAGGCATGTTAATAAGCAATTTATGGTCGCTGACACCATGAACAATGTGATATGCAACAAATCTACCCTGATCATAGGATGCACTTGCAAGCCCGGGAGGTCCTACTACGTCCCCAACAGCATAAATATGTTTTAAATTTGTCT
>CAZEHW010000115.1:3490-10680 GCA_964511865.1 uncultured Hyphomicrobiales bacterium
TTACTTTTAACAAGTGCCTGTCATCTGCTTTAAGACCAATATTTTCAATACCCATATTTGTGGTGTTCCCTACACGACCTAAGGTATAAACGACAATATCGGATTTAATTACCTTATTCGATTTTAAATGGAGCAAAACTCCTTCGTCAGTTGCCTCTACCCTGTCTAAAATTTCATTATGTCTTACTGTTACGCCGCATTCCCTAAGATGATAGCTGAGAGCATCAATAATTTCATCATCAAGAAAACTCAGAAGTTTTTCACCGGTATTGATTAAATTCACCTTAATACTCATTCTTCTTAATATTGTTGCATATTCGCAACCAATCACTCCTGCACCGTAAATTGTGATAGTCTTCGGGTCTCCCTGATAATCGAGAATTGAATTATAATCCAAAATTCTGGGATTCGTGAAATCAATATTATCCGGATGGAAAGGTCTTGTTCCTGTTGCTATAACAAAACTATCTGCTTCATAATGTTCTTTTACACCCACCGAAGAAGTAACTTCAATTGTATTCTCATTGATAAATTTTGCCCACCCGAAAATGACCTCAACATCTTTACGAACATAAAAACTTGTCCTGAGTTTGACTTGTTCTGCAATTATAAAATCAGCTTTCTTGACTAAGTCAGGATAACTTATAGTAGCCATTTCGGAATCGCTCATTCTTTGGCTCAAATGCCTGAGAGCTTTGCTTGGTATAGTACCCTTGTGAGTGCAGGCACCTCCGACTTCAGGAAAATCCTCTACAACGGCAACTGATTTACCTTCTTTTGCCAAACGCATCGAGCATCCTTCACCTGCAGGACCTGAGCCAATTATTATAACATCGTATTTTTTCATAGTAAAATAATTGACGAATTAAGATTATTTGTAATTTAAATATTTGAATATTCAAATTGAATTTTGAAGCAACAACTATTTCTTAAAAATAAAATACACAGCCAAAATCAAAAACACAAATCCGATTATATGATTCATTCTTATTGCTTCGTTTTTGAAAAATATTAAAGTGAATCCTGTGAAAACCGTTAGGGTTATAACTTCCTGCAAAACTTTTAACTCAACCAAGCTAAATGAACCGCCGTTACCGTTGAAACCAATCCTGTTTGCAGGAACCTGGAAACAGTACTCAAAAAAAGCAATTCCCCAGCTAATCATGATTATCCAGAAAAGATTCAGGTTGCTGAACCAGTCGTAATCCTTGAACTTCAAATGCCCGTACCAGGCAAATGTCATAAATGTATTTGACAAAATTAGCAATATTATCGTATAGATCCAATTCATAAAAATCTCAATCAAATAAAAATAAATTTTGAGACGATATGAAGTAAAAAAATTGTTAAAATTGGAAATTGAATTACCTTAATAATTTAGTCTTGCCTAATTTATTTTCATAATTAAAATAAATCCCTTTCACCTTTGTTTTTTTTTTATTTTTGTAAAAAATTTTTTATTAACTAAAAATAGGAATACGAAATTTTCTGAATAAAATTATAAATTATTATATTTAAAGAACTTATATCTTAAATACTAAATAATATATTTAGCAATAAAAACTGATTTTTAAGAGATGCTATATAATTATTATGATTTAATAGAAATTATTTTCATTTTTTTTGAGACGTTTTGGCTGTTTATGTGTCATTATAGTTATAGAAATGTGTAATTCATGAAAAGTTCTTTTAAATACTATATAATTTTAGCGAAAGTGCTGTCTTTCTGTCAACAGAGGATGAAGAAAAAATGGGATTAATACGTTTAATATCGGTAAAAATAAAACTGATTTTATTATGTTTATCGCTCCTGGCTCTTGCGGGCTGTCCAAATTGCGATTTACCTAATGATAATGATATTCCAGATAGCGATATTATTTTTACAGGAAAGTCTTTGAACGCTGTAAATCCGGGAATCTTCACAGTCAAGCTTAACGGAGAAAATCTGATGGAAATAATTGAATTTGGTATTGTCTATTCGCCGGTTTCAGATAACAATGAGATTGTTTTTTGGAGTAAGCGTGAGAGCAATAACGATAATCTGCAGAGATTCAATTTTGTTAGTAATTCTTTTTTAGGATTGATTGACGAAGGAACATTTCCAAAAATCAACTATCCGGTTATATCTAAGGACGGAAAACATATAGCTTTTTTTGCGGGATATAACAATGTAGTCATAGGTACAGGAGGACCCACATGGGTCATAAAAGATTATCCGATTTGTCCGAATACGATACCGGTTTTTTCACCGAATGGAAATTATCTGGCTTTCCTCGAAGGAGACAGTTTGGAAGCAGCGCTAAAAATAAACGTTGTTAGCTCTAACAATCCGGGTACTTTAATTAACAGCAAAGAATTGGTTTTCGGTATTATTGGTCAAAGAGGTGAAGCAACATTGGATTGGTCTCATCAGGAGGTGATAGTGTATAGCTATACCGTTCATGAAAAATTAGACCACGTGGGAGTTTGGAATTTGGATAACGATATGCAATCCTATACGATAAACGTAGCTAATGAGGGAGCGTTCAATCCAATTGTATCACCTGACAAATCCAAGATTGTTGTTACAGACAAACGGGGAAATTTATGGAAACGAGATTTCACCAGTGATACTTTGACTACATCATGGGAGCAATTAACAAGTGTCGGTGAAAACGAGTATATACTATACCCGGTCTGGTCAAAAGATGGAAAGAGCATTTTATATACGAAACGTTTTAAGAACAATTCAGACATATATTCCGGTAATTTGGAAGTACTGGATATTAGTTCGGAAAAGACAAGAGTAATTTGCAACAATGTTTATAAAGGTTTTTGGAAGTAAATTTTAAGCGTCTTTTTATGAAACAATTTTAAGTGTGATGCGTTTTAATTTTTATGAGCAATAAGAACAGCAAATATAACGATACCCAGCTATACGAAATGCTGAGTGGAAAGAGAAGTGAAGCTGAAGAGGCATTCGCCGAGCTTTATGCTAGACACTCTCAAAGAGTATTTGCTTATTGCCTGAGAGTAACCGGCCATACTGAAGACGCACAAGATATTTTTCAGGAAACATTTTTAAAGTTCTTTGATTCGGCTAAAGAGCATGATTCGATTGATAATATACCCGGGTATCTGTTAACTATTGCCCGAAATATTTGCATCAATCATAAAAGAGACAGAAAGCCAAACTTTACTTTTGAGGACTTTCATACATGGACAAACGAATCAGATTATGAAAGAAATGAATTGTTACAGCTTTTAGCTACAGCATTGGAACTGCTCGAAAGAGAATACAGAGAAGCTTTCGTGCTAAGATTATATCAGGGACTTTCCTACCCGGAAATAGCAAAGATAACAGGTGAAACTGTTTCTGCGATTAAAAACAGGGTTTGGAGAGCAAAAGAGAAATTAAAAGAAATATTAGTACCATATTTAGAAGATTTGTCAAAATAAAATATAAGAGTGGAGATATGAGCTATTCAAAATTAATTCACGAGTATCTGGACTCACAGCTTAATGCGGTGAACGAAGATGTATTATTTGCTGAACTGGCAAAAAATTCCGACCTCCGTGTCGAATTTAATCAACAGGTTCAGCTTCAAAATGTTGCCATGACAGACATGAGGACTATCACTCCTCCTGCTGAAAGCACAAATGCTATTTTTACTTCATTGGGATTTACAATTCCTTCGAGTGATTATCTCAGGAGAATTATGCCCAATTCCGGAGGCAGTATTTCAATGCGTCCTGCAGGCAGTGCAGTTTCCCAATTTTTCAGGAAATATGCATCAACTGTTGCGGCTGTTATTATAACCGCCAGTTTAACTACTGCTGTCTTTATGCTTACTGACAATAGGTTTGCTACAACACCTACTGCCAATGAGAACATAGCACAAGTTAAAAAGGACATTCCTGTTGTTTCGTCTCAGGAGAAATCAGACATAGCAATAGTAAAACAAAGTAATTTGACAAATATTACTCGCACTCAAAGAAACACTTTTGCAAATATATCTGACAATTCTGCAAATCAAACTCAGCAGATTGTTGACGACAACAGTCCAAACATTGCAGGTTTATTCCAAAATTCTCCATCAGTAAAAACGAATAGCTCTGATGAACCGACAATAAACCTTATGGGAACAAACAGCAATACTCGTTCAGGATTTGTGAACAACGATGTTTATGATCCATTCTTCAGTGCTTTGAATATAGAACCGGCACAGAATTTCAATGACGGCAATGTCGCAGTAATTTTCTCATACTCTGACCAGGCATCAAATGTTTCTGTTGCCGCACCGGGACAAAGTTTTGCAGGAAATAATTTCAATGTCACGACACTTTATAAAATCAATGACCATTGGTATGTTGGTGCCAGTTTTGGTGCAGAGCAATTTGCATTAAAATACACCCAGAATATTAAAGGTGAAGGCGAAGGTTATCAATGGCAGCAAATGCCAAGTCTTGGATATATTGGCTTAACAACAAGATTCGCACTTCCTTTGAAAGATTATTTTGAATATGGAGACCTTATTACACCTTATTTACAGATATTTGGCGGTACAACAAATGCTTATGGTTTTCTTGCTAAAGGGCAGGCAGGTATAACATTGACACCTTATAATAAGCTTGCTATTAACATTGGTTATGAGATCGCCACATATTCATATAAAATTGAGAAGACTGAGAATATTTTTAAGAATGGATTTGTATTCGGAGCCGGTTTGAGCTTCTAAAAAACATGAAAATTGAAAATATACGGATTTTAATATTGACACTCGCAATTCTACTATTGAGTTGCGAGTGTCCTACTAATTTGGACACTCCAACGATTATCAAACCAACTGTTTTTGCAAATATTCTGTTTATCAATGCAATGCCTGAACAAAACTTAAATGAACTTTTTGTTCTGTCCTCAAGTAAAATTATTGAAAGAATTGATACAATTTCTTACAAAGATAGTTTAAACAGAAGATTTTTATTCCATGACTATCGTTCTGTCGGAGTTATGGTAGGAGGAAACAAAAATACTTTAAGACTTGCTAAAACTGAACCGGGACCACAGGGAGATACATTAAAACTTTTGTTCAACAGTATTTTGAATATTCAAAAAGACAGTAATTATACTTTTATAGCTTTTGGTGATGAAGAATCAATCCAATCCATCTTGGTTAAGGATAATATTGATCACCCAAAAGAGGAGAACATATACATTCGCTGCTTCAATGTATCGCCGGATGCTCCTGTAATGCATCTCACAATCAGCACTGAATTCTATAGTCGCAGCTTCTCCCTTGCAAGCGGTGAAGTTTCGGATATTGCAAGTTCTCCAATCGGAGATTATACAATTTCAATCACATCTGCAGATTCAACTATCAATAACTCTCAGATTAAAAATGTAAAGTTCAGCAAAGGCAAGATAAATAATGTAATTTTCAGGGGAAAATACCGAGATAATTCATTAAACTCAAGAGAAGTTATTGTTGTAACCGGAGACTACCCATATTAAAAAAAAAGGATGTAATCAATTAAAATCACATCCCTTAATAACAATTTCAATGTTTTTTATGCTGTATCATTCGCTACGAAAGGTACTAATGCAAGATGTCTGGAATATTTTACTGCAGTAGCAACTTTTCTTTGCTGGAAAGCATTCAGACCTGTAATACGTCTTGGTAGAACTTTCCCTTGGTCATTCGTGAATCTCGAAAGGAACTTAGGGTCAAGATAATCCACGATCTTAGACTTTTTCATTGGATTAATCTTCTTTTTAAACTGCCTTTTATTAGGTCTTGTTCCTCCACCGGTTCCGGTTTGCATTGGATGAATTGGATTCATTTATAACTCTCCTTCAATTTTTGTTTTCTGAATAGTTTTTGATTTTTCCGCACGTTTTTTAAATCTGTCAACTCTTCCGGCTGTATCAACTAATACCTGCTTGCCTGTAAAGAAAGGATGAGATTTTGAATCAATTTCAAGCACCATTTTTTCCTTTTTATAACATGACCTGGTTTTAAAAACCGAACCATCTGTCATCTGTACTTCAACTGTGCGATAATATGGATGAATTCCTTTTTTCATTTTTTATCCTAAAATTTAGTAATGTCAATTGTCTCAAGTTCATTTAAGTCTTTAACCTTGACCATTAAGTCAACGAAACGTACAGTGCCCCTAAGCTCTGATTGAAGCCCTTGCACTACTCTGACATTGATACTGTCGTCACCTTGTTTTTTCTTTTTCAGCTTATCGCCGAAAGTTTGTGTTTTAGCCATTTTTAATTACTCAAATATTTATATTCAAAATTTCTAGAACTACAAAATTAAGTTACTTTTTTGAATTATCAAAATTTTATTTAAGTTTTTCATATTTATTGACTTTGAATTAAATTGCTTAATTAATAACGTTCACATTGAAATTTATTTTGTTTTTTATTTTAACTTATGGCAAACAAGGGATTAACAGGTGATTTAAGTCTTTTTTCTGCTGATAATGACAAATCATTAGCCGGGAAGAGAATGACAGAACTGATTGAACTAATCAGGAAATACGATTATAATTATTACGTCGAAGCCAATCCTCTGATTGATGACCGTGAGTATGACCGTATGTTCAAAGAATTGCAGGATTTAGAAAAGAAATATCCTGAGATTCGACTACCTGATTCTCCAACACATAAAGTAGCTGGAGAACCTATCGAAGGATTTAAATCTGTTCAGCATGAAAAATCTATGCTGTCCTTGTCCAATACATACAGCAAAGAAGAAGTTGAAGATTTTGACAGAAGAATCAAAGAATTACTTGAAGGAAAATCCCATAATTATGTAACTGAATTAAAATATGATGGTGTTGCCATGAGTTTGCGTTATGAAAATGGAGCACTTTCTGTTGCGGCTACCAGAGGTGACGGAACAACCGGAGATGATGTAACCCATAATATTAAAACCATTAAAAACATTCCTCTGAAAATAAATGATAGTAATTTGGATGGATATCAAATCAAAAACTTTGAGGTTCGTGGTGAAGTTTTTATGCTCGAAGAAGATTTTCTGAAAATTAATGAAGCAAGAATTGAAAATGATGAAAAACCTTACGCAAATCCAAGAAATCTGACTGCCGGAACCCTGAAGCTTTTAGACCCGAAACTCTTTGCTTCACGACCTGTTAAGTTCGTTGCTTATTATCTTGATTCATCAGATATTGAATTAAAA
>CAZEHW010000116.1:0-10633 GCA_964511865.1 uncultured Hyphomicrobiales bacterium
CGAATTATACACAACAAATGTTGCGTTGGTTTGTTTGACCGGCAGTATGGCAATCGTTTTAGCCCGGAATTTTTCCAATTCATTCAAAACCGTCGAAACTCAAGCCGTAGAACTTACGAAACACAAGGAACATCTCGAAGAGTTAATTGACGAAAGAACACTTGAGTTAAAAAATGAAAAAGACAAAACAAATTTATTATTTCAACAATCTGAGAAGTTACTTCTCAACGTCCTTCCTGAACAAATTGCAACACGTCTGAAAGAAGGCGAAACACCGATAGCAGACCACTTCGAGGAAGCAAGCGTGATATTCATTGATATTGCTGACTTCACTAAGCTGAGCGCCCGCTCCAAACCACAGGAAATGGTGAAAATGCTGAATGATATATTTACAATCTTCGATAAAATTTCTGCAAAATATGGTCTTGAAAAAATCAAAACAATTGGTGATTGTTATATGGCGGCGGCAGGAATTCCTGTTCCAAGAGCTGACCATGCCGAAGCAATTGCAAAGATGGCGATGGAGGTTATGGATACGATGAAAGGGTATAGAACTGCTGATGCTAATGAAATCAAGTTTCGTATAGGCTTGGATTGTGGTCCGATTGTAGCCGGAGTTATCGGAGAACAGAAGTTTATTTATGACCTTTGGGGAGATATGGTGAATACTGCTTCAAGAATGGAAACAAATGGAGTTATTGGTAAGATACAGATAACGGAGCGTTTCAAAGATGTCCTACATCTGGCAGATGTAGGACATCTGATTAGGTTTGAAGAGCGTGGGGAGATTGAGATAAAGGGAAAAGGTTTAATGAAAACTTATTTTTTAGTGAATAATTAATAGTGAAAAGTTTAAAAACCGAAAACTTCATTCTAATTTGTTTTTAACTTTAAAACTTTATAAACTTTACAAACTGAATTACTTAATTAATTCAAGTTGCTGTTTAATTTCTTCATTTTCAGGTTCGAAGGTTAAAGCTTTTTCCCAAGCATTAATTGCGTCCTCTCTCCTACCCAATTTGAGATAAATATATCCTAAATGACCCAATACTTCGGCATTTTCTTCGCCTGACTGAATCGCTTTTAAAATGTAATCTAATGCTAATTCATAGTTTCCTATCTGGTATTGTATCCAACCATAAGTATCAAGGAAAGATGGATTATCCGGTTCTAACTGTAAAGATTTTTGACTCATAATCAAAGCTGAATCCAGCTTTTCTCCCCTAACAGCTAATGTATAAGCATAGTTGTTATTGATTAAAGCATTATCCGGTTCTATCGATAAAACTTTTCCATATGCAATATCACAACTATCATATTTTTTTATTTGGTCGTAAAGCAGACCTATCTGACTCCAAATCTCAATGTTATTCGAATCCAAGTCAAGAGATAAATAATATTCATTTAATGCCATACCCATATTGCCCAAATCCTGATAAATTAATCCGCGATAAAAAGGAAATGCAAAACTATCGGGAAATTTTGAATTATTATCATTTAATACGGATAAAGCTTTTTCATGGTTCCCATTCTGAAAATAACGGAAAGCTACTGCTAAAGGTATATCAGAAGATGTATCAGACTTCATAGCTCTGTCGAAAAATTTATCCATAAGTAATGAATCTTTTATTTTATTGGCAAGATAGCCGGCAATCATATTCATCCGCCAATCAAAATAGAAATTTTTCTCAACAAAATTAATTAAATCAGGAATGTATTTTTGAGTAATTTCATTAGTATCTTCGAGTAGATAATTACCGGTAAGATTATAAAAATAATTGATATCTTCTTCTGTAAAGTTCGTTCTGGCGGTATCGAGTATCTGAAATGCTTTGTTATAATCAGCCCTATTAAGATATGTTCTGATAAGTTCATCATAAGCCAGAAGTTTGTTACCTGAATATCTAATCATTTTTTCATAAAATTTGATCAGGTTTGTAGTGTCACCTTTCTTGTTGTAAAGTTCAGCTACTCGCTTTAATAACTCCGGTTCTTCTTTCTGTTTTATGAGTTGCTCATACAAATAAATGGAAGTATCTATATTATCATATTCATATAATTGGGCTAAAAATATTTTTCTTTGCCTTGTCGGTTCCAATTTTAAAACTGAATTATAAACAATAATGGCATTCTTAATTTCATTACGATAAACGTAGAGTTCAGTTAACAAACTCATTGCCGGAATAAAATTTGGTTCCCTATTTAATGAATTAATTACATTTTGAAAAGCCGGTTCATACTTTCCAAGCATTAAATAGCTTTTAGCAATAGCATACAGAATTGATGCAGAACTATCATATTTCAATGCTTCCTGAAATTCAAGTATAGATTCTGCAAATTTATTTTGTTGTTGAAGCTTAGAACCTTCAATAACAAGCTCAACAGCTAAATCATTAATTCTTCCGGTATCCAATTGTACGAAATTTCTTTGTTCGTTCAAAACAAGGTCATTGAATTGAGAATTATTTTTTACATTTGTTGAACTGCATGATATTAATAAAAGTGCAAAAAAGAATGTACTAAAGAAACTTAAAACAGAATAATACTGATTGAATATTATCTGCAAACTACTATTAACTAATCTATTATGAATTATTTTTTCCATTAAGTAAAAAAGAAAATTAAAAAATGTCCAATTCGTATAGAATAGACAAATTTATGCCTAATTTAGTTTTTTTTATATAATTTGGAATTTCTTTCCAATTACTGCATTCAAAATCTGCTAAAGTTTCTTTTGGATTTTCCTTCACAAGAAAAGCACTTGAATCACCGTCAAATCTAATGGCTTTCATACCTAGGTTTTTAGCGCCTACAATATCAGTTTTTTCAATATCCCCAATATGCAGTGCATCCTGAGGTTTGCATTCAAATTTATCGAGAACAGTCATAAAAGCTTTTGGATTCGGCTTTGCAACTCCTGTTTCATCACTAAAACTAAAAACATCAAAGTATTTTATTATATCCTCTCTCTCAAGTAACTGTTTCAAAACTGAACCCGGCGAAAAACCTGTATCGGAAACTATTCCTAATTTGAATTCCTTACTTAGTTTTTCAAGGGATTCTTTAACTCCCGGAATAATTTTTGGAGGATGAACAAGTATTGAATTGGAAAATTTTTCAGCAATTCCTTGAATTGAGTCCTCATTATTTGGTAAATCAAGTTTTTGCCAGAAGAAATTCACAAGTTCAACAGAGGAAGGAGTCCTTTGTTCATTCATCCAAACATGATTGAAATATTCCCATGATGATTTCATCGCAGGTTCTAATTCTTCCTGTTTAATAAAACAGCCCAATTTGTCAGTTTCGGTGATTAAAGCATTTAATCTGTACTTATTTCTATCTAAACCCGAACTTGAGTCAAAAATCGTATTCCAAAAATCTATCGTAATTACTTTTAAACTCATAAATTTATTTCCCATTTTAATAAACTTCAAACTTATGTAATATTTATTTTTCAAAAAAATTAAAAAATATTTTGAAACTTTTTGATTATTTCTTACGTTTGTATCGTTAAGAATGTGCTTAACGTTAAAAACGATGTTGGATAACAGGAAAATTAAGATGAAAACAAAAGTTGAAACAGACAATCTTCAATCTGTGCAAGATTTTATGATTGACGAAATGGGCAATTACGTTGAGTCGCTCTCAGGTAGGACATTATTAGGCAGAATTTGGGGTCTTTTACTGACCAGTCCGGGACCTGTCTCATTGAAGGAAATATCGAAAAAATTGAAGGTGTCAAAACCTGCAGTTAGTTCAACAGTGAACGCGGGTTTGCAATATGGTGCCTTTAAGAAACAGTATAATCCGGATTTTCCAAGAGAAAATTTTATGCAGTTAAGATATAATTCAATGGAGATGCTGATTAATCCGGGAAACAGGAAACTGCAACTGTTATATGAAAAATTTTCTCATAGCGTTGAGTTAATGGAAAAAATGGCTGTAAAAAAGGAAAAAGACTTGGAACTTTATAAGATATATAATCGTATGAAATATTTAACTGAATGCTTCAAGATATTTTTGGATGAATATAATAAAATGAGTGAAGTTGTTGTTGATAAAATTAAAGATGTAAGTAAAAAATATGATATCGAAGGAGATTTGAAATGAAAAAGATAATTATTATTCTGATTAATTTATTGTTTTGTACCGAACTTTTTGCTGTTGACCCTATGACAATCATCAAGAAAGCAGAGGATATGTACAAAGGTGAAACATCAAAAGGGATTTTTACAATGATAGTAAAAACACCTGAATACGAAAGAACGGTCAAAATGCAATCATGGAACGACGGTAATGATAAAGCATTGATTGTTACACTTGAACCAAAAAAAGAAGCGGGGAATAAATTACTTAAAATCAATAAGGAACTTTGGAGCTATTTAAAAAATACCGAAACAACAATGAAACTACCCTCTTCGATGATGCTCCAGTCTTGGAACGGTTCAGATTTGACCTATGACGATATGGTTCGTGAATCCGATTTGGTTGATGATTATGAATTGAAATACCTACTCGATGAGAATATTGCTGGTGAACTTTGCTGGAAATTTGAATTAAAACCTAAGCCGGATGCTCCGGTAGTATGGAATAATATTTATTATTGGATTAGGCAAACTGATAATTTACCTGCCATGATGCAGTTTTATGACGAGAAGGGAGTAAAGCATAGAACTATGAAATTTGAGGAAATTAAAAAGATTGGTGGCAGAACTATTCCAACAGTCTGGACAATTATCAATAACAAAAAGGAAGGAAATGTTACAAAGTTCATTTATAATGAAGTTGAGTTTGATGTGAAAATATCGGACAGGATTTTTAGCTTCAAAGAGTTGGAAAGATAAGAGGAAAAGGGAGAAGGGAGAAGGGAAAAAGGAGAAGGGAAAGAGAGAAAAGAAGTTTGATAATTGGATTTTTAAATTGATTTTAAATTGAAAATTTTAAATTAAATATAGGTAAGAATATGTATTTTAAATTGGCATGGCGGAATATCTGGAGAAACTGGCGACGGGCTGTTATCACTATGGCAGCAATTATGTTCGCAGTATTTCTGACTATCATAATGAGAGGTATGCAACTCGGTACTTATGATAAAAATATTCAGAATACACTTGAAATGATGACATCTTATCTTCAGATTCAGGTTGTCGGATATCTTGACAATCCGACACTTCGAAAGACTTTTGATTATGATAATAAGATTAAATCAATTCTGAACAGCGAAGAAAAAGTGATTGCCTATACTCCAAGAATTAATGCCGACGGACTTATTGGGAATAAAACAAATTCGTTCGGAACAGGTATAATAGCAGTTGACCCTGAAACGGAATCAAAGGTTTCCAATCTGTATAAGCGTGTTAAGGAAGGAGAATTTGTTAATTCACAAAATAAGTATGGAATCGTTGTAGGATACAAATTGCTAGAGAATCTTGGTGCAAAGATAGGTGGTGAAATAGTCATACTTTCCTCTGGTTACGATGGAACAATGGGTAACCTAAAATTTAAAATTATCGGGAAATCAAGATTCGGTCAGACTGAATTTGACAAAATGTCTGTATTTATGCACATTGATGCAGCAAGGGAACTATTATCAATGGGAAACAAAGTCAGTGCTGTTGCAATAAATATTGATAATTTACATAGTTCTGATGAAGTCAAGGAAAATTTAAATAATAAATTAAATACTGTGAAATTGAACCATGATTACAAACTGTCTGCTTTCGACTGGGGTGAATTGTTGCCCTCGATGAAACAATCGATAGAATTTGACAATGCTCAGGGAATTGTCATGTTAGGTATATTGCTTGCAATAGTTGCTTTCGGGATATTGAATACTGTTGTAATGTCAATTACTGAGCGATACAGGGAGTTTGGTGTTCTCATAGCTCTTGGAATGAGGCAGATAAGATTAGTAGTAGTAGTATTTATTGAAACAATATTTATAGCATTAATTGGCAGTATTGTTGGAATAATAGGAGGATTCTTTTTTAACTATTATATCATGCTAAATCCAATTAAATTCTCAGGTGACTTTGCACAAATGTATGAAGAATTCGGTTGGGAAGCAGCAATGTATTCATCGTTGGAACCGGGTATTTTCATTAGTACTTTAATTTCGATTTTTTCGATTGTATTGTTTGTTTATTTCTTTCCTGCATACAGACTGATGAAACTGGAAGCATTGAAGGGAATACGCTATACGTAATTAATGGATAATTGATAATTGAAAATGGATAATTATGTTAGTAAAGGTTTAAATAATTGATTGAAAATTGAAAATTTAGATAAGGGTTGATTATGTTTATTAAAATTGCATGGCGAAATATTTGGCGGCACAAAAGAAGGTCAATGATTATTATATCATCAATCGTTATTGGTATTATTGCTATGATGTTGAATGACAGTGTCGGCAGGGGAATGATGGAGCAGATGCTTGAAAGATTGATTGTAGCTCATGTTTCTCATATTCAGATTCACGACGAAGGATTTGAAAATGATAATGATGTACATAAAACAGTACCGGAACATCATAAGATTGAAAGTATATTATCAACAGCTCCCTATATTAAACATTATAGTAAACGTGTATCTGTTTTTGGTTTACTCAGCAGTGCGAATGCTTCTGCCGGAGCCGCAATTATTGGTATTCAGCCGGACAAAGAAAGAAATATTACCGATATACACTCCAAAATTATATCAGGAAAATATTTATCGGGTAATCCTCATGAAATAGTAATTGGAGTCAAAATAGCAGAAAAGCTCGAAGTTGAAATTGGCGATAAAGTAGTTTCAGTTGCATCTGATATAAATGGGAATGTAAGCAATGAACTTTTCAGGGTGGTCGGAATTTACAAAACCAGCGATGATAATTTTGATAAAACTTATATCTATATTCCAATTGAAACAGCACAGCAGATGCTCGGGATTGGCGATGGAGTCCACGAGTTTGCAATGATAACTACTAACTCAAAATTGGTTCCTCAGTATAAGGATAAATTATCGAAAGCAATTGACGGAAAATATGAAATACTGACATTTTGGGAGAAAATGCCCATGATGTTAAGCTGGATTGATATGTACGACCAGATGATAATAATTATTTATTTGATTATCGGCTTTGCAGTTTTATTCGGAATAGTAAATATTATGCTCATGGCTGTTTTCGAAAGGGTACATGAATTTGGTGTTTTGATGTCAATCGGTATGAAAAGAACTAAAGTATTCACAATGGTTTTGCAGGAAGCGTTTATGCTGGGATTTGTCGGTACGGTAATTGGTTTTGTACTTGGCATGGTAATATATTATCCTTTGTCGGTTTACGGAATTGATTTCAGTATTTACGCTGAGAGCTTGAGTTCTTATGGTTTGGGGAGTATTCTCTATCCAAAGATGACAATCGAAGTCGTTTTGTATTCATTTTTAACAATGCCGATTGTTACTGTTGTGGGTGCGATTTATCCGGCTATGAAGGCAATAAGATTACAACCGACGGAGGCGATGAGATACGTTTAGAAACTCCGTTTCTTAATGTAGAATGTAGAATGTAAAATGTAAAATGTATAATGTGAAATGTTGTAAGGAAATCAATAGCCCCGACTTTTAAGTCGAGGATAAGAATTTATCTAAGGTTTCGGACTTTAGTCCAATAATTTAATGGCTAAAGCCAAATAAACAGAATATTTTGCCCACGACTAAAAGTCGTGGCTAGTGAGTAAAACAACTCCGTAGGAGTTGAATGTTTGTAGAAAGAAAATCCCACACGGTTCAACAATCCCGTAGGGATTGAATGTTGGTAACAGAAATATAGAAGGGGTTTACAACTCCGTAGGAGTTGAATGTTTGTAGAAAGAAAGTCCCACACGGTTCAATAATCCCGATATGGATTGAATGTTTGTAGAATGATTATTATTAAAGAAATACAATCCCAAAGGGATTGAATGAATTGAATTGAAACTATATACTAAATAATTTGGAAATAGAAAATGTTTAGACTTTTAATAATTTTGCTAATTGTAGGTACTTTTAGCTGTAGAACAGGTAACATATTCCCACCAGATATAAATTCTCAAATATCTGTAGGCTTTCGATATAAAGGACGAATCAACTTAGATCTGCTATTTTCCATTTATAATAGTGAATTGAAAGACAGGGAATCTTTTTATCGTCATACCATCATTCCACGAGAATTATATCAATCAGTTTTAGAAAATATTCAAGGCTTATATTGTTTAAAGAACAATAAAATAATTCCAGATTATTATATTGTTATTGACATTATCGAAAAGGGAAATACAGTTGAGAGATTTGAATTTAGAAGTGATATACAAATAATTAAATATATTCAGATTACCGATAGTTTGTTAGGTGAAAATAATTATATTCCTGAACAATACCGTGAATATATTAAAAACAAAAAAGATAATTAAAATTAAAAAAATAAATCAAAGGTTACAATATGGAAATAATTAAAGTTGAAAATGTTGAGAAAATTTATCAGGATAATGGCGTGCCTGTACATGCTTTGAGGGGTATTGACCTTGCGGTTAACAAAGGTGATTATATAGTTATTGCAGGTCCTTCCGGTTCGGGTAAGACGACATTGCTGAATGTAATGGGTACTTTGGATGTCCCTACAAAAGGACAGGTGTTTTTGGAAGGAAATGATGTCAGCCAAAAGAAAGCAAAAGAGCTTTCTGAAATACGGCTTACTAAACTTGGTTTCGTTTTTCAGGCATATAACCTGATACCTGTTCTGACTTCCGTAGAAAACATTGAATTTGCAATGCTTCTCAGAGGTATATCAGCAAAAGAAAGACATCAAAAAGCATTGACTGTTATGGAAGAGCTAGGTATTGCTGAGTTAAAAGACAAAATGCCAAACAAGATGAGCGGCGGTCAACAGCAAAGAGTAGCTGTTGCAAGAGCAATTGTTAATGACCCTGTAATTGTGTTGGCTGATGAACCGACTGCCAATCTCGATTCAAAGACAGGAGACGTACTTCTCGATTTGATGGAGAGAATGAATAAGGAAAAGAACATTACGTTCATCTTTTCTTCGCATGACAAGCAGGTGATTGACAGGGCAAAGCGGTTGCTGATACTTAAGGATGGGTTGATAGTTGAGGACAAGTCTTTCTAATGTAAAATGTAGAATGAAGTTAGTCGACAGTCGATAGTCGTTAGTCGTCAGTCAAACCAATTGAAGAACGATTTAACTTGGTGAAAAACTCTGTGTGACTCTGTGAATTCTCTGTGAAACTCTGTGTAATTGATTTTATTCCATTACAAAACAAAATTACACAGAGAACCACAGAGTTGAAGACACAGAGTTCCACAGAGAGTAATAAAAAATAGAATATAGAAGATATGAAGAAATATATCATAATAATATTATTGTTAGTGAATAGCAACTTATTTGCTGAAATTGAATTTGATTTCAACGGATATATCTATGATTTGCCGTCATACCAGAAAGTACCCGATACATTCAAAAGTATGGACACGAGCTTGAGCGGTTTCGATAATTTTGCGATGAATATTATACGATTGAGATTCAGACCAAATGTCAATTTCGGAGAATCTTCCCGATTGACATTGCATTATGAAATTGATGCTTTGATTACAAAATTCAATTTGCCTTATTTCGGTAGCTACAAGCAAACAAATCGCCAAGCAGTTGATTTGAACTGGAAAATTACGAATGAAGAAATTGGTTCAGGGGTGAATATAATTGCAAATCATTTCATTGATATGCTTTACTACAAACACTTTTTTGAATGGGGCGAAGTAGTTTTGGGCAGGCAGGTAATTGCTTGGGGAGTTGGACGTGTCTGGCAGCCGACGGATTTGTTCAATCCGTTGAATCCTGCAAACTTTTCAAAAACTGAAAGGGACGGTGCCGATGCCTTGTCCTCGAAAATATTCATAAGTGATTTCACTGATTTGGAACTCGTAGCAAACTTCAACGAAAAAATTAAGGATTATAACTATGGTGCAAGGTTCAGGACAAATTATGAGGAATACGATTTGTCTGCTACTGCCGGATACTTCGACCATAGAGCTGTAATTGGCGGTTACTTTGCAGGAAACTTATTTGATGCAGGTTTTCGAGGTGAGGCAATTTATTCGATGAATGAACATGATGCAGATTCAAATTATACAAGAGCTATTATTGGTTTAGATTACCAATTTCCTCATAATATTTATGGAATGATTGAATACCAATACAATGGTGAAGGAACACCGAATAAAAATGAATACCTGAATTATTTTGCAAGATTGATGAATGGCGAAATTCAAAATGTAAGCAGGAATTACCTTGCAATGATGGCTTCCTATCAAATACATGCTCTGGTTAACTCATCATTGATGTCAATTACAAATCTGAATGACGGAAGCGGAATGGTCGGTTTAACAATCGGTTACAATGCCCTTCAGGATATGAACCTTGGTTTTGGAACAATGTTCTTTTATGGTGGCACCGGTACTGAATACAGTTTTTATGCACCTGCTTTTTATTTATATGGGGAATATTTCTTTTAAAATAGCTTAAAAAAATAATTGAAACAAAATTCATCTTTTTGCGTAAATATATTATATAATTTGAAAAAATTATTTAATAAAAAATCAATTT
>CAZEHW010000117.1:0-10604 GCA_964511865.1 uncultured Hyphomicrobiales bacterium
AAGTTATAAAACAATATAATAATCTATTCAAAAATAATGCAAGTACCTCAAGAAATAATCGAAATAATAAAAAAATTTATAGAAGAAGCAGAGAAAGATAATATCCGAATTTCTCAAGCTGTTTTATTCGGAAGTTATGCAAAAGGAACGAATCACGAATTCAGTGATATTGACCTTGCCGTGGTTTCTAACGATTTTGAAGGTATTAGTTTTTATGATAACAAAAAACTAACAAAAGCAATGCTGAGAACAAGTATTGACCTTGAAACTCATACTTACTTACCGAATGAATTCAACGAAGATAATCCTTTCGTAAAAGAAATTCTCGAGTATGGGATTAGAATTGTATAAATTATTTCAAAAACGGAAGTCGGCTAAAAGCGAAACGGCAGACGGCAGACGGAATTCGTGAAAATGTAAAATGTAGAATGTAAAATGTAGAATGGAAGGCAGTTACACAGAGTTGCACGGAGGAGACACAGAGCTACACAGAGATATTATCAAAACCGTGATTTTTCAAATAATGAATTTCTACTCAACAATCAACTTGTCGGTAATAATATTATTTCCGGCATTAAACAAAACAATAAAATATAATCCCGATTCAAGATTATTTAATTTTAGTTTGATTTCATTTTGGTAATCAGCAGTCAAGCTAATCCGTTCGTTTCCTAAAATATCAATTATTTTTATTTTAGTTATTGCTGATTGATTTCTGATTGTTATTATTTCATTTCGCTTTGACGGATTTGGAAAACCATTAATAGAGTTGTATGTTATATTATTCTCAACTGATGTTATTGTCAAAGGAGTACCCCATGTTTCTTGATTTTTTTTGTAGTAAACAAGATTAATATCATTACTTGATAAAATATCTAAATTATCAACAAATCGATGAGATTTAAATAAGCCACATCCCTCCAAATAATAGATGTCTAACTTAACTGCGGGTTCATATCTTTGCCAACAGCTATCCTGGTTGGGATTATCAAAAGGTATACCATAGCCAAATGTTCTCCTGAAATTACAACTTTTTTCAATATGATATAAATAGCAAGAATAAGGATAAACCTCAAATTCTCTTGTGCTATATATCGGCTCGTTTGGTAATAATTTTTTGCCTATGAATTCATACAATAGTGATTGACTTGTTAGCTCGATTGATTCATATATAGTATCCCTTATTGTCACTTCCATATTGAAATAATTAGAATCACATGTCCTATCATGAATTATTTTATTTACTTTATATTCAAATTTATTTGAGTCTGCTGAGTTGAATTTTTCTAATATGATATTTATTTCTTCAAGTTCCTTTTCAAATTCACCCTCATCTCTGTAAGTTTTTTGTATATACAAATAATGAAACTCATCACCAATTTCAAAATCAAAGATTTCAATTGGAGTTAAAAATGTTTTTCCTGCCTGTGGATTTGTTTTTCCTGATAAATTGTAATCGGTTATTGACCACGGGAAATTTAATAAATCGAATATGTTAATGAACCCATAATTTTTACTTATCGAAAATTCTTTACCTGTGATATTATCATATATTTTTTCTCCACTCGGATTGTATCGTTCGAGAGTGAAATGTTTTACAGAATCATTCAATCCAAGAAATTGTGTAAATGTGATACTACTAACTGATGCCTGAATATAATCTCCATTCGAATAATTATATAATCTGAAACTCGAATTTAATGATGTCAATGGTTCCACTCTAATTGTATCATTATTTTTGTTGAAGAACAAATATACCGAATCGGATTCTTCTATGACATGAGGACCGAGCCAGAACGGTCCTGTCGGCTTTATGCAAAAGTCATCTCTTGTATCCCAAGTTCTGTTGAGAATATAATATGTTTGATTGTCGTTAGTTTTGATTGAATCAACACGTACAGCAAGGATTTGACCATCAGAACCCGTAAAGAAAGCAGTATCATTCGGAATAATAGGAACATAGTCTTTTGCATTAACAACCAAAGAAGTCGCTATTACGAGTAAAATCTGAGCAATAATTTTCATGTTAACTCCATCATTTGAATTTCAATTACCAAATTTATGAATTATTACTCTGTTTTGCAAGAAAATAAAGACAACTTCCCGAAAGTTCGACAACTTCCCGAAAGTTCGACAACTTTCAGAAAGTTAGTTTCTTTTTATCCTCTCTCCACCAACTTCTTTCTCGAATAGGCAATCAAACCACCGGCTTCGATTATTTCCTGCTGTGTCTTTGTGTGAGGAATAATCTTGTATTCCTTGCCTTTGGTTTTGTTGATTACTTTTTCTTCTGTCAATTCCAGTTCGTCGTTTTCGTCTGCATCAATGTCGGGACAGATTACTGTTTTTAAGCCAAGGTTGATGCTGTTTTGCAAAAAGATTCTTGCGAAATTCTTTGCAACAATAATCAGATTATGTCCCTTCAATGTGGATGCCGCCTGTTCACGCGAGGAACCACAGCCAAAGTTTTTTGCTCCGACAATAATGCTGTCTGCAGGAACAGTTTTGCTGTTTAATAGTTTGTTCAATTCCTTTTCGTCTGCAAAAGCATATTCGGGTGTTTCGGTAGGCAGTACTGTTGCCATAAAACGTCCAGGATAAATTATATCAGTTGATATATCATCTCCAAATTTATATATAACTTTACTCATAAAAATACCTCTTTTATAATTTTCAATTTTTAATATATTCGTTCTCTATTATCAGTTTTTTCTTTCAAACTTTATGAACTTTACAAACTTTCTACTGTTTCGTTGGGTCTGTGATAACTCCAGTGATTGCACTTGCAGCGGCAACTGCAGCTGAACTTAAATAAACTTCCGCATCCGGATTTCCCATCCTCCCTTTGAAATTCCTGTTGGTCGTTGACAATGCTTTTTCACCATCGCCTAAAGCACCCTGATGTACGCCAAGACAAGGTCCGCATCCGGGATTGGCAATAACGGCACCGGCTTCCATCAGCACTTCAAAAATTCCTTTTTCCATTGCCTGTCTGTATATCTTTCCGGATGCAGGGAAAACTAACATTCTTGTACCTTTAGCAACTTTATGTCCTTTTATTATTTCCGCAGCTACTTCAAGGTCGTCCAATCTGCCGTTTGTACATGAACCAATTACAATCTGGTCAATTTTTGTACCTGAGACCTGTCCAACAGGTTTTACATTATCAACAGTGTGCGGACAGGCAATTTGCGGTTCGAGTTGGGAAGCATCAATTTCGATTACCTTGTCAAATTCTGCATCAACATCTGAGTTTACTAATTCAATTTCTTCAGTAACCCCGGCTTCTTCTCTCAGATACCTGATTGTTTCTTCATCACCGGGGACTATGCCGGCAGTTGCACCTGCTTCGACACTCATATTGCAAATCGTGATTCGACCTGATGTACTCATGTTCCTGATGGTTTCACCGTGAAATTCTATTACTTTGAAATTCGCACCTTCGGCAGAAATCTTTCCGATTAAATGTAAAATTAAATCTTTTGGCTGAACATATTTCTTCAGTTCTCCATTAACAATTACTTTAATTGTTGGAGGAACAGGAACATTGAGCATAACACCGAGAGTCCAGACAGAAGCCATTTCCGTGGCACCAATGCCAAATGAAAAAGCACCTAATGCACCATGTGTAGTTGTGTGGCTGTCAGTGCCAAGAACGACATAACCCGGTCTGACGTAACCGTATTGAGGCAGAATTTGGTGACAAATTCCCATTTCATCACCGCGAATATCGTGGAATTTGGAAATACCTTGCTCTGCAATGAAAGTTCTGATTTTTTTCTGGTTTGTTGCAGTCTTTCTGCTTTCGGCTGGAACGCGGTGGTCGAAAATAACAGCGATGTTATTTGGATTCCATACTTTTGGTTCCAGTCCGGTACCTTTGTAAATTTCAAGAAACTGATTGATTACAAGAGCGGCGTTTTCGTGTGACATTGCCAGGTCAACCTTTGGCTCGACAATGTCGCCTACTTTGACGTAAGGTAGACCGCTTGCCCTTGCCAATATTTTTTGAACAATAGTTTGTTTCATATTTGATAATCCTTTGTTGATTTATATTTTAAAAATAATGTAAATTTCAATATTATTTTCTAGTTTAATAAATATCGGAAATAAATAATTCATCTATTCTACAAATTTAGTTAAAAAATCCTCTGCTTAAAAAAATTTGTTTAAATAATAAAAATAACTTATAATTGTAATATATAGTAAAACTATAGTGTTAATAATATTACTCTTTGTTTGTTGTTTCGTTTAAAACCGGAAAAGAAAATAATATCATTGTAAAAATATTTTTCTCAAAAAATGGAGGTAAAAAATGAAAAAGATGTTTACCAAATCGCTTATCTGCGTTTTGTCTATTCTGATGTTAATCGCAGTAATATCCTCATTTACAACCACAACTGCTCTGGCAGGTGATGCTAAATTTAAAAGAATTATCACACCATTGCAAACAATGTATCTTGGCAGCATATTTGCAGTTGTTTTCGAAATTGAAAATATTGAATCATATCCAGTTACCGATTTGTTAATTACAAGTTCAATTAAAAATTCAAATGAGGAAGAAGTATATGGTTGGGATACAACAATAAAATTACTTCCGCCAAAAGGGTGGTCAATTTTGTCTTCACAACCGCATTCATGGCTTGTTGAAGAACCCGGAATATATACGCTATCATTGAAATGTTCATCACCCGTGGACATTAATCCATCGAACAATGAATTGGAAATGGAGTTCGAATTGAAAACACCACCGAAACCGGTGCTGGAATATGATATTGAACAATTGAGTTTCAAAATTAACTGGGACCACCCTTTTTCATTAGCGGGTTTATTTAATTTTAAGTATGGTCCATTGGAAGAAGGTAAATATGTTAACGTTATGGCTAAAAATGATAAAACAGAGACTATAGAATGGATTGTTAAAAATTTGGCATTGATGCCTTTTGAAGTCGAACAAAAAATATCGTACTGTTTCGATTTCGGAAAATTGAACTATGTTGACGGAGAAGATATAAACACAATTGATGTTGGGTTGATGCTTAGCGATACTGTAATTGTAGATTCTTTCTCTCCGGAATATTGGTATAAAACAGTTGTTAAAGATATTAGGTACGATGTTGGAATTGACAATCCCCCGGATAGTGAGCCGAGTATTATTTTTGAATTAAGTGAGCCGGCTTTTGAATTGAGACCATATAAAACATGGGAGTATCGGGGTTGCAACGTTCCAAATTTGGAGCTTGACTTTACTCAACATGCTTCGAATGCCGATTATGCAGGTGACCTTAATGCCTGTGGACCTGCAGCTGCGTCAAACAGCATGCAATGGCTTTTGGAAAAGCATACTAAACTCGATGACAACGGACAATCACACAGGGAAAAAATGGAAGAGTTGAGTAAAATGATGAGAAGGGGAAATGATTCCGGAGTAACGACACAGCAACTAATTAAGGCAAAACTTGATTTTATTGATAAATATAAATTGCCCATAGCGGTCAAGTATCAATGCTTTTTTAATAGTGCAGACTCCATTAAATCACCGAACGATGAATTTAGACATTTTGCAAGAAACAAAAGTGATTCTGCACGAAAACCTCCCAAATGGGATTGGCTGTTAAGTGAATTTAAAAACGGTGAGGATATCGAGATTATGTTTGGCTGGTACGACAGTACCGGAGCAAGGCATGGTGGTCATTGGGTAACAGTTTCGGGTCTCAGCGAAGTAGGAAATTACAGGGGACTTTATTTTAAGGATGACTTATTGCAAGGTGCAGATTCGGGTACGAGGGAAATGTTCGTCAACTGGGTCGAAGGAACAGGTGGTTGGTCGCGTCTTGCAGGATTCCGGGGACCGAACAGTTGGTGCTGGGTGGAAAGCGTTGTTTCCGAAAGTTATGATTCAACGGTTACTTTTGAAGCAAGTGGAATTGACGAAAAGGGAGAAACGAAATTCAATATAAATGTTTGGGAAAATCCAAGCAGAGTTGCTCAAGCGATAAATATTTCATTTACTCTTAGCGAATCACACGATTTAAAAATAATGGTATATGACTTGGCAGGAAACAAGATTGCAACTATCAGCAAGGGCAACTACAGCCCCGGTGAATACAAAGTCCAATGGAACGGATTAGACAGTTCCGGAAAAAGAACTTCAGCCGGTACATACTTAATAGTATTCAGTGCAAATGGCAAAGAGTACAGCACAAAAATCATCAGGGAATAAAAAGTTTTTTTGTTTAATAAGAATATTTCAACCTACGGGTTTACCCGTAGGTTGAAATGTTATTGATATTTTTGTACAAAATATCAATAATTGAAAATTCCTGTTCTTTACCAATTTGCGGCTTTACGTTTAAATTCAAGTTTCACTTTTCAAAAAAAACTATCGACTGTTGACTAATGACTAATGACTTTTATAATTTAAAAGTTATAATATAATAATTGTATATTGCTAAATAAACATTTAAATTTGATATTATGAGAATTGCTTATTTATCAACTTTTTATCCGTTTCGGGGAGGCATAGCACAGTTCAATGCTTCGCTTTATCGTGAATTTGAAAAAAGTCACGACATTAAAGCATTTACTTTCAAGCGGCAGTACCCCAATATATTGTTCCCGGGACAAAGCCAATTCGTAACCGATAGTGACAAACCTGATGTGATAGATGCAGAAAGAGTATTGGATACAATAAATCCTTTAACTTATATAACATCTCCGAGAGTTATCAAAAAGTTTAATCCCGAAATGCTTTTAATGAAATTCTGGATGCCTTTTTTTGCTCCTTCGCTTGGCTGGACAGCAAGAAGTTTGAAGAAAAAAGGAGTGAAGGTAATCAGTATTCTCGACAATGTGATTCCACATGAACGCAGACCGGGTGATATGGCTTTGATTAAATTTTATTTGAATCAAAATCATGCTTTTATAGTTATGAGTGATGCTGTGAAGAATGATTTGCTGAGCATTAAACCTGATGCATTATTTACTCAGCAACCTCATCCTTTATACAACCATTTTGGGGAAAAGAAAGATAAAATTGAAGCAAGACGACTTTTAAATTTGCCAGACGATAAAAAGGTACTGCTTTTCTTTGGTTTCATCAGAGGATATAAGGGTTTGGATTTACTTTTGGAATCTGTCAGTAAATTATCGGACGATTATTTGCTGGTTGTTGCAGGTGAAGTTTACGGAAAGTTTGATGAGTATGATGAGCAAATTAAATCTTTGGGTATAACTGATAAAGTTAAAAAATTTGTTCGATATATAAATGATGATGAAGTTCCGTTATTTTTCTCAGCGGCAGATGTTTGTGTTCAGCCTTATAAATCAGCAACACAGAGCGGAATCGCAGGAATATCCTATCATTTCGATTTACCGATGATTGCAACAAATGTAGGCGGGTTGAAGGAAATGATTGAGCCATACGGAACTGGAATTATCGTTGATAAACCGGATGTTGATTTGCTGACAAATGCTATTCATGGATATTTCAAAGATGATACTTCAACTAAGCTCAAGAAAAACATTAAGGTATTTAAAGAAATTTGCTCGTGGAAGAATTTGGCGAAAGCGGTAGAGGAATTGGAAAACCAAATTACTGAAAAAATGAATGCCTAAAAGAAATAATTGCATAGAGTTACACAGAGAAGTCACAGAGTTTCACAGAGATTATACAAGGATTAAACATTATGACCGGATTCTTCACAATCGCTCAGAATCACATACTTCGACAAGCTAAGTATGACTGACAACAGACAACGGAAAAATATGGGATTAAAAGATAAAAGCGGGCTTATACCAAAACTGGGATTGTTCCTTACAACTGCGATCGTAATCGGGGCGGTGATTGGTTCAGGTATTTTCAAAAAGCCGGCTTTGATGGCAGAACAGTTGGGTTCTCCCGAGTTGTTGCTTGCTATATGGGTAATTGCAGGTGTAATTACTCTATTTGGAGCATTAACAAATGCAGAAATTGCAAGCATTATACCTGTTACCGGAGGTCAGTATATTTATTTCCGCGAAATGTATGGCGATTTTTATGCATATCTTTACGGATGGGCTGTTCTTGTTGTTATTCAGACCGGCTCTATTGCTTCAATCATATATATTTTTGCACATTATACCGGCTACTTTTTCGCATTACCGAGATTTTCACCGGATATTGAAAATAATTTTATAATTCACATTCCTTTTATAGGAACAATATTTCCTTTGCGGGAAATAGGAGAAAAGCTGATAGCAATAGGAGTATTGTTTTTCCTGACTATCGTGAATTATCTCGGAGTGATTTTCGGTGGTAGTTTGTCCGCACTTTTCACGATAATGAAAGTTGCGGCAATACTTATTATCGTTGTTCTTGGATTTTCTCTTGGTGACGGTTCGTTTTCAAATTTTGCTACAGATGCCCCGGGTTTTACTATAAATGCCGGGCTGTTCAGCGGGATTATGATTGCTCTTTCCGGTGCTTTCTGGGCTTACGACGGATGGAATAACATTACGTATATTGCAGGAGAGGTCAAAAATTCGCAAAGGAACATACCTCTTGCTTTGATTATCGGAACAATAATTATCATCGGCGTTTATCTGCTGATTAATCTTGCTTATCTTTATATTTTACCGGTTGAACAGATGGCAGGTTCGAAACTCGTTGCATCTGATATGGCTTCTGCAGTACTGGGTCCAATTGGTGGTGGATTGATTGCCGCGGCTGTGATGATATCAACATTCGGGACTGCAAACGGGACAATCATGGTCAGTGCAAGAGTTTACTTTGCAATGTCGCGGGAAAATTTATTCTTTAAAAAAATAGGTGAGACTCACCCAAGATTCAGCACTCCGGCAAATGCACTTTTGATACAAGCGGTTTGGACTGCACTTCTTATTCTAAGCGGTACATTTGATATATTAACCGATATGCTTATTTTCATCAGTTGGATATTCTACGGCATGGGTGCTTATGGCGTTTTTGTTCTCCGGAAGAAATTGCCCGATACACACAGACCATATAAAGTAATCGGATATCCATGGATACCGGCAATATTCATAGCTTTCGCAACTGTTTTTGTTTTTTTCACGCTCTATAACGACATTGTTAATTATGCAAATGGTCATAGCGAAATTATCAACTCGGTTTTTGGTTTAATCCTTGTAGCAACCGGAATTCCGCTGTATGCGTATTTTAATAGGAAGAGGAAAAATGATAATTTGAATGAATTAGAATGATAATTTTCTTAAATTTGAAAAAAACATCATAGGAGTAAAATATGAAAAAGCTTTTATTTGTTGTCTTTGTTTATCTTTTAGTTTCCTGTAGCAAAGATAACTCTGTTGAGCCAACAGACAATTTGCAATTGTTTCCTACCGACATTGGTAATGAATGGTCTTATTATGATTTTGTAAATAACATCATAGTATCCTACAAAACAAAAATCTTGCGAGATACTGTCATGTTCGACAATGAAACATGGTTCATTCAACTTTTTCCGGGTGGAATGGCGTGCATTATTAAAAACAAAAGTGATGGATTATATTTTTTAAATGAATATGGACAGCCGGTTTTACGCTATAAATATCCAGCAAAAGCTAATGAATTTTATCTTGATGATTCGGGAGATACAATAAAGGTTCTTGATATAAAAGCAAAAGTAACGGTCAAAGCTGGTACTTTCACTTGCTATCACTATTGGAATAAAAGCGACAATAATGATGAATACGAAACTTATATATCACCCGGTGTAGGAATGGTAAAAACTATGATTTACACAGCGAATGACGGAACAATAAATTTGAGAAAATTGATAAGCAGTGTGGAACTGCAATCATATAATTTTAAGAAATGATTACTCCGGGCTGAAGTAGTCGAGGTCTATTTTTTTGATTAGTATTAAACTGAGATACAGAGAAAATTACTACGTATCAATATTTTAATAAATAATGAAATATATTATTTTATTATCGAATCCAAAATACGATTTTCTAACATGGATAAGTTAAAAATATAATCATTATGATTAAAAGTTTCTCTTAATGGCTTAGTAGTATCTTCCCAACCCTTGCCGTCTGTTATCCAAATAAATCTTATATTATTATTGAATAAATCAAATAGACTTTTATATTCTCCCGCTGTTGCTTTTAATTTAGATCCTGAACCACCATAATAATTAGTTTCAATGATAATTAAATCTTTTTCTGTATTTATAACAAAATCAAATCTGCGTGATGATTTATCTGTAGGTATGTCAATCTGCCATTTTTCCTTTATCTTCTTAGATGTACCTTGAGTAATATACTCAAAATTCCTTTTTTTACAAATATCTTTAATAAAAAATTCTACAATATTTTCCATGTATTTCCCGCTTCTGTTTTTTCTCCCATTTGAATCTAAACCTGCTTCTACTCCAACCATATAATCGACTAAATTTTTTATTTTATTTCGGGTTAATAAATCCTTGATACCAGTTTTTTCTGTGAATACTAAATATTTATCAATATCTTCTTCTGTTGGATTTTTAAGACTAAAATCATAATCATCATAAACAAACTTTTTATTTTTATAATCAACTAATATTTGAAAAATCTTTGAATTGTTCACTTTACTGGCGACA
>CAZEHW010000118.1:0-3114 GCA_964511865.1 uncultured Hyphomicrobiales bacterium
CAAATCGGCTTTTTTGTTAGTATGTTTCGCTGTTTTGGTTTCCGGATACACTCAAAGTATCGAAAAAAAATATTCTATTGTTTTTGACTCAGGTAATAAATCAGAATTAAAAACTACTTTGATTAAAGGAAAGGAATATGTTAATCTCGATAATGTCTTTAGCTCTCTTTTCCCGGATGCCGATTACAACCAAGACCGGCTTATTATCGGGTTTTCCGGTTGCAGCTTAATTTTTGCTCCAAATTACTTTATTGCTTTAAAGGATAAGAAAGGTATTCAAACGTATCAGATGAATGAACCTGCAATTGTATCTTCCTCTAATCTTTTTATACCTGTTCAATCTTTATTAAAATCTTTGGAATCATTTAAAATATTTCAGATTACAAAAAACCAATATGTCTTAAACGTTAAAAAACTTATGGAGACTTCGGGTATTTCTCAGAAAAAACCAGAACAACTGACTCCTGAAACTCCTCCAAACGTTTATATGCTGCCTCCCAAACTCAACAGGAAAGGGCTTAAAAATGATGTATTGGAGAAGGGCAAAATCCAATTGGCTGATAATTCCAATAATAGTATTGCCATGCAGCCGCCCAAACAAAATCTTAAAGGTTTGTGGTTTTTAAAGGTTTTTGCCGAACAAAAGAACGGATATATTGATTTGCATTTTATTGCCAATGCAATTATTGATGTTTATCACAGACCTGAATGTGATGGAAAGACCGTTATTCTCAGGATTCCAAATGCCAATAACAATATCACTGATTTTTCCAAAGCCGAGAGCGTTTATCCCATCGCAAAAATCACTCCTTCTAAAGTCAGGCAATTTCAAATCTATACGCTGACTTTAAGCGATAATCTGGTTAAATGCACTTCGAGAAGGAATGGCGATAAGGAAATTATTTTCAGTTTGTATCCCGCAAACCCCCAAAAATCTTTGACTTCCAAAGAAGTCAAAGAAGAAAATAAAATTGAACCAACAGTTAAAGAAAAAGTTGAAGAAACTCCCATAGCAGATAAACCTGCGAAAGAAGAGGAGTCATTAAAAATTGAAAAACCTACAAAAAATGCAATAACTGCAAAACCTTATAACGCTGAAGAGTCTGTTAAAACAAATGAGGTTGGAAAACCTTTGAAAATTGATGAATCCTTCAAAACAGAAGAACAGCCAAAGTTAGGTACAATGACAATACCGAATATCGAGAAAGAAAAAAAGAAATGGGAATTGGATGTGATTGTGCTCGACCCGGGACATGGAGGAAACGATGCCGGAGCTGTCGGAATCACAGGTGTATATGAGAAGAACATTTCCTTGAAGCTTGCGTTGAAAGTGAAAGAAATGTTAAATAATTCTATGCCAAAAACAAAAGTTGTTTTAACAAGAGAAGATGACAGATTTATAGAGCTTTATAAGCGGGGACAAATAGCAAACAAAGCTGAAGGGAAATTATTTATAAGCATTCACCTGAATGCTGCAAACAGAAAACCATCTCCTGCCAACGGGGTAGAGACCTACATTTTACGACCCGGCAAGAATGACGATGCTGTCAGGGTTGCAAATTTTGAAAACTCTGTTATCAAGTTCGAAAAGCAGACAGATAAATACAAGAAACTGACTGATGAGGAAGTAATAATAGCAACTATGGCTCAAAGTGCATTCGTGAAATTCAGTGAGCTTTTTGCCAGATTACTTCAAGAAGAAGTTTGCAAAGTTACTAAACTCGAGGATAGGGGGGTTAAACAGGCAGGCTTTTATGTTCTGGTAGGTGCTTCAATGCCAAATGTATTATTTGAAGCATGTTTTCTTTCAAACGAAGGCGATGAACGCTTTGCTAATTCGGAAGCAGGCCAGAATAAAATTGCCAAAGGGATTGTTGATGCTATAATGAAATATGCAGAAGAATACGGAAAATATTGAATCTTTTGACAATGGATATTAGTATTAAAATTTCAATTTATTGATAGACTCATACCGGTTATATATTTGATTATTCCAACTTATTTTCTGCTTCATTAAATAAATAACGAGGTATAAACGTTTTAACTTATTAAATTGAGTAAATTTCTCAAATATTTTATTGAAAACGTTAATATTGATACTTGGAAAAAATTAAATTATTTAATGCGAAAATTATATTACATATTTTTATTGATTTTTATTTTAGGATGTGCTGAAGAAGACCCTAATCTGGTTAATCCGCCTCCTCAAAATGAAACAATAAATGTCAGATTTTTCAACCTAAGTGGAAATAACAAAGCTGCCAATTTGGTTTTAGATGGTAAAACTACCTTTGGTCCTGTTGATTATGGTTTATGCAGTGCTACGAATAATCCACCGGCTGACTCTTCATATGCTACTGTTGCTCAGGACGGTCAGGAGGTTTATCGTTTGAACAGGAAATTGAGATTTTCCCGAAATAACTATTATACCGTATTTGCACTACCAACTGCCGAAAATGATACATTGCCGTATCGTGCTGTTGATACAATAATTGTTGCATCCACACTGTCTGGTCTTATTGTTAAAGAATCATTTTCATATTTAAGGATGATTAATACTGTACCTAAACTGAAAAGAAGTTACTCTTTGAGGCAGGGATGCCCTAATGGTGGCTCTTTAGCTTTAAATTTACAGTACAGAAAAGTCAGCCCACAAGCAGAAGTGTTTTCAGGTGGTACCCCTGTTTCAATACTTCGCACAGAAGATAATAAAACTGAGATTCTTGGGTTATTTAATTTAGATCTGGAAGAAAAAAAGCAATATATGATTGTAGTCCTTCCCGATGGAGATGATGGAGAGCTTATATATCTCCTTGATGAATTCAATCAGGAAGCTAATCCAATTATTCCTCTTTTTAAAGAAGAGAATTTATCTACAAGCTTAAGAGCAATAAATCTTTCCGGAAGCACCGTCAGTTTTATTAAATATCCTGATTCGACTTTAACTGATGGAGTTATTCAGACATTAAACGGTAAATCTATTGGAGATTATACTTCGGTCAGTGCTTGTGGTGGACAATCCTTAGATACATTGGCTTGTCTGGTAGGAACAGATACAGCCGGTTCAATCAGTGCATCATTAAATGTTTCGGAAAAATATACATTACTTACATT
>CAZEHW010000118.1:3124-10587 GCA_964511865.1 uncultured Hyphomicrobiales bacterium
AATGTTAAAGCAAAAACAACAGTTTTAGCCGAGCCATCAAGACTAAAAAGCAGTACTTCAGCTATTGTGAGGGTTGTTAATGCGTCATACAATCACAGCGAATTAATTGTTTCAATGGCGGCTCGGGATGATAATCCTTTTTCCGGTAGCGAAGATACATTGGGGTATCGTTCAGGTGATTTAATTTCTGAGAAAATTGCTTATGGGAACATTTCCCAGCCAAAAATCATTCTTCCCGGAAATGCTTTGCCTGTTACCGTATTTACAACAACAGAGCCGGCTAACTTAGTTTATACGACAATTGCAGATTTTGAAAGTGGCGGTAAATATTTATTATTAATAACAAGTGAACATCCTTCAGGAAAAACTATTTTATATTTAATAGAAGATGATGATAATTCAGGCAAAATGCTCGAACCTTTGCCTGATGCTGTCTTTATGCAATTTGTAAATTTGGTTCCGGGTGTTAAGCAGCTCCATATATCAATCAACCCGGTCCTGTCAAATGCTAAAATGAATTACGGAGCATCAGTTGCCACCATTGTTTCCGAAGGGATGCACAAATTGAGTGTTAACGGCAAAGATACAACTTTAAATTTAAGTAGTGATAAAAGGTGTTTGTTTGTTTTTGCAGGAGATGAAACAAAGATTGATGTTTTACCATTTATTTACGAACCTTTTACTGTTTCAACAGAATTCTATCAAAGAAGATTTATCAATGCCTGCCGGGAGGTTGAATTTATATCTGTTAAAGAAAACAAGGAAACATCATCACCTATTGCTGAAAGAATAAGATATGGGAATGAAACAAAAATGCAAAAAATTACATTAGACAGAAATTTAAGTTTGTTTTTTGTAAAAACAGAAAATGACTCAACTCTTTATCGTGTAGATGACATGCCATTCCCTTTCGGGAAAAATTATACCATTATTTTTGGTGGTAGAAGCAAGGATAAGAGCTATTCTGTTGTGGTACAGCAGGAATATTAGTTAGTGAAAAGTGAAAAGTGAAAAGTGAAAAGTGAATTTGATTTAAAGAATATAGGGAAGCAATGAACGGAGAAAATGAAGTAACGACGCCGACAAATTTTATTAAGGCGATTATACGGGAAGATTTGAAAACAAATAAATGGGGTGGACGTATTCACACGCGCTTTCCACCTGAGCCAAACGGATACTTACACATTGGACATGCCAAATCAATTTGCCTGAATTTTGGTGTTGCCCATGAGTTCGGAGGTATTACTAATCTAAGATTTGACGATACAAATCCTACAAAGGAAGATGTTGAATATGTTGATTCTATTAAAGAAGATGTACGTTGGCTTGGTTTTAGCTGGGATGACAGGGAATATTACGCTTCCGATTACTTTGAACAACTTTACGAATATGCAGTTCAGTTAATTGAAAAAGGAAAAGCTTATGTCTGTGAACTTTCGGCCGAAGAAATAAAAAATACCCGAGGCACTTTGACTGAACCCGGAACTGACAGCCCATACCGTAACAGAAGCAAAGAAGAAAATTTTGAATTATTTACTAAAATGAGAAACGGTGAGTTTCCGGACGGCTCTAAAGTTCTAAGAGCTAAGATTGATATGAAATCAGGAAATTTGAATATGCGTGACCCTGTTATTTATAGAATTAAACATGCTGAACATCACCGGACAGGAAACAAATGGTGCATTTATCCAATGTACGACTTTACTCATTGTCTTTCAGATTCTATTGAACGCATTACACATTCTCTTTGTACATTGGAATTTGAGGACCATAGACTGCTTTATGATTGGTTTTTGGATGAATTAGATGTTTATCATCCTCAGCAAATCGAATTTGCAAGATTGAATCTAAGCTTTACTGTTATGAGCAAACGTCGTTTATTGCAACTCGTTGAAGAAAAATATGTTGACGGCTGGGATGACCCGCGTATGCCTACAATTTCGGGGTTAAGAAGAAAAGGTTATACTCCTGAATCGTTACGAATGTTTGCAGAAAGGATAGGAGTTGCTAAAAGAGAAAATGTTGTTGATTTGGCTCTTCTTGAATTTTGCATACGGGAAGATTTGAATAAAAATGCTCAAAGAGTTATGGCTGTACTTGATCCCATTAAATTAATCATAGATAATTATCCAGAGGATAAGGAAGAATTTTTAGATGCAATTAATAATCCTGAGCTTGAATCATCGGGAACAAGAAAAGTTCCATTTTCGAAAGAGCTATACATAGAAAGGGATGATTTTATGGAAAATCCTTCAAAGAAATTTTTCAGACTCTCTCTTGGAAATGAAGTTCGTCTTCGCTACGGATATTATATTACCTGCACCAATGTCATTAAAGACTCTGATGAAAATATTATCGAAATTCATTGTACATATGACCCGGCGACTAAAGGCGGCTCTTCTCCCGATGGAAGAAGAGTAAAGGGAACTATCCATTGGGTTTCTGCAAAGCATTGTATTGATTCAGAAGTGCGTTTATACGAAAATTTATTTTTAAATGAAGACCCTAAGGAATTTGAAAGATTTCAGGACAATCTGAATCCAAATTCTTTGCAGATTGTAAATGCAAAACTTGAGCCATTTTTGAAGGATGCCAAACCGGGAGACAAATTCCAATTTGAACGCAAAGGATATTTTTGTATTGATAAAAAATATACTTCTGAGGAAAAGCTTGTTTTCAACAGAACAGTTGGATTAAGAGATAGTTGGGCTAAAATGAGCGGCAAATAAAATTACTCCAATGATTATCAGTTTCCGTGCTTAAGCAGTTCAGCTCTTTCGGCAATCTGTAGATTTTGAATAATTGGTTCGAGCTCGCCTATGATTACTTCTCTTAGTGAATAATTTTTTGCTTCTCCTTCGAGGCGATGGTCTGTAACTCGGTTTTGAGGCCAATTATATGTACGGATTTTATCGGAGCGGTCACCGCTTTTCACCATAGATTTTCTGGTTGAAGAAATTTCGTCATGTTGTTTTTGCAATTCAAGGTCATAAAGTTTTGAACGAAGATAACTCATTGCTTTTTGTTTGTTTTTCAACTGACTTCTTTCTTCCTGGCATTTGACAACTATCCCAGTAGGAATATGTACAAGTCTAACAGCCGTTTCAACTTTATTTACGTTTTGTCCTCCTTTGCCGCCCGAACGAAAAATATCTGTTCTCAAATCTGCTTCATTTATCTCTATATCTACATCTTCAGCTTCAGGTAACACTGCAACTGTTGCGGCAGAAGTATGCAATCTTCCGCTTGCTTCTGTTTCGGGAACACGCTGAACGCGATGCACACCGCTTTCAAATTTCATTGTCCCGAAAACTTCTTCACCGCTCAAGCTGAAAATTATTTCCTTAAAACCTCCCTTTTCACTTTCATTGAATTCCACTACTTCAAGAGTTAAATCTTTTTTCTCGGCAAATCTTTCGTACATATTAAATAAATCCCCGACAAAAAGACCGGCTTCATCGCCGCCGGTTCCTGCCCGAATCTCAACAATACAGTTTTTTGTGTCGTTTGGGTCTTTCGGGATTAATAGAAATCTTAATTCTTCATCAAGGAATTCTTTTTCCTTTTCCAAGGTTTCATTTTCCTCATAAGCCAGATCTTTTAAATCTTTTTCGGTAGATGCAGAGGCAATAAGTTCTTTATTAGATGATAAATCACTACTGATTTTTAAATATTTTTTTGCAGTTTCAACGATAGGTGTTAAACGTTTGAATTCTCTGGTAACTTCTTTGTACCGATTCATGTCGTTAACCACGTCAGGAGCATTTAGAAGCTTAGTAACTTCTTCGTATCGCTCAATTATTGATATTAATTTCTCTTCCATTATTGTCGTTTTATGTAATTTCTTCTATATAAACTTACAAAAATAATGAAAAATGTCTGAAATTTACTGATTTCATTGAAAATGAGATGTAAATTAATAATATGTACCAAATATTTTCTCAATATCATACGTCTATTAACATTATGAATTTTAAAAGAGTTTTATTGAGTATTTACTGACCGATTTATAGGGAAAAGTTAAATTTTCTTTAACTATATCATTTATATTTATACAGAACAACTGTATAAAAAAATCAATTGTTAATAGTGAGTTGTTAATTTTTCAACTTTTCTTTATTAACTTTGTAGTTTATTAATTTTCTAATATTTTAAGTTTATTATGTATAAAGAGATTAAGCCTATGAAAAGAATACTTTTAATATTAATCGGGATTTTGCTGAATTTGAATTTTGGGTTTGCTCAAATCAAAGGTCTATCATCATTCGATTTAGAAAGCATGATGAAAGGTGACGCTTTAGAGCAATTAAACAGCGACCAGATGACTACTGCCATGGCTTTGCCTTTTGGCAATGTTGTCGAAGAACAAAATTACTTGGTTGGTCCCGGAGATATTTTTTTAATTCAAAATCTTGGAGCAATGTCGCAAAAAGATATTGCTTTTGTTAGCCCTGAAAGTAAAATAATTCTGACGAGAGTGGGGGAAGTGGATTTAAAAGGAAAAACTTTATCTGAAGCGAAACTGCTAATTATTACGAAAATCCAGGAAAATTCTAAAGATGCTTTAGTATATGTTTCTCTTTATAGACCAAGAAATGTGATTGTTGAAGTATCAGGAAATGTTGGAAATCCCGGAACATATACTTATCCTGCTTCTTACAAGATTTCAACTGTTATTAAATTTGCTAACCAGTTAAAACCATCAGGTATGACAACCTTGCAACAGGGTATAATGCTTCATCAAAAAATTGAAAAGAAAAAACAATTTGATGAATTATTTTCAAACAGCGGGATACCATATATAACATCTTATCAAACAAGAAATATTTTGGTTATGCATAATAATGGCACTACTGATATTGCTGATTTGGACAAAGCTGCAGTTTTGAGTGATGCAAAATTTGACCCATATATTCGTGAGGGCGATAGAATATTTATTCCTTATGATAACATGGATGCAGCAAGCATAAGTATCTCAGGAACTGTTATCCGACCTTTTATTACAGCATTTAAAAATGGGGATATGGCTTCTTTATTGCTAAAATTTGGTGGCGGCCTTCGCGAAGATGCAGATTTAGAAAATGTAAAATTATTCCTGTCTTCCGATAATAGTTCTGTTAATTTAAAAATTGATGAACAGTTGAATCTACTTCAGGAAGATATCGAATTACAACCCGGCAGTTTCATTATTGTTGGCAAGAAAAATGAAACTCAGAAAAATAACAGCGGAGTTGTATCTGTAGTTGGCAATGTTAACAAACCCGGTGTTTATCCGGTTATCAATGATAAAACAACTATTAAAGAAGTTATTGATATGAGTGGAGGTTTTACCGAAGAAGCTTATTTACCTCTTGCTACTATTGTTCGAAGGGATGAAAGTCTTACTAATTCCAAGAACATAGATTATCAGCTTATGGAAAAATTCCAGCATAGCAATTTAACCATTTATGATACATCAAGGTACAAAATTGATATCATCATGAGGGAACCCCGTGTTGCTTGTGATTTTGAAGCTGTATTTAATAATAATGATAATAATGCTAACATCTCTTTAAGAGATGGAGATATTATTAAAATCCCTTCCAATCCAAGGTCTGTATTTGTTTTCGGTCAGGTAAGAAATCCCGGATATATTAAATTCGAGGAAGGTAAAAATATGAAATGGTATATCGAAAAAGCCGGAGGGTTTTCTGAAACTTCCAAGAAAAGCGGTGCTCGGATAATAAGGGGAAAAAATAAAACCTGGGTTGAAGGTGAAGATGACGTTTACGTTTTTGCCGGTGATGAAATTTATATTCCTGCTCCTTCAAGCGTTCCTGCTGAAGCAGAAGCCCAAACTTGGATTATGATTTCAAGTCTTGCATCATCAGTATTTGCTCTGTTGAATCTTGTTTACTGGTGGACTAGACCATAAAAAAATCAAATATGTTATTTGTTTAATTTAAAAAATAAATTATTTATGAAATTTGTTAAAACTCATATTCTTGGATTTTTATTCTTGTTTTTCATTTCCAATAATGTTATTGGACAGATAGAAAATGTTCCCATTTCTCATCCCGTTTATGAGTTCTTAATCAGGTCAGAAGCTCGTGGATTGTTGCCGCATTTCAGTACTTCTCAACTTCCCTTGCAAAGGAATGAAATCATTAATGCTCTCAAAGAAATCAACAAATCTGTTTCGAAATTGAGTAATGTTGAACAACACGTTTTAGAAGAACATTTAAAGGAATTTGCCGTGTTACCTATTGAAAATGCTGTAGTATTTTATAGCCCTTCAGACAGTATTCAGGTTTTAAGCAGTAAGTTTTTTCAAGACAACGACAAATATATTTATCATTATCAGGATTCGATGAATTCCGTCAGGATTCGACCTTTAGGGTCATTTGAATCTATTTTTTCATCGGAAGAAAATGAAAGCAGATCTGTTACTCTTGGTAATTTAGGATTAAGATTACATGGTTCTTTAGGTAAACATTTCGGATATTTTCTACAGGCAACAAATGGTGCTATAATCAGTGGTGACAGAAGTCTTGCTTTGGAAGAAATCCATAAGATGCAGCAAAATGTTAAATTTGCCGATTTGAATAGTGATTTTGATTTTAGCGAATCTCATATAAGATTTGATTATAACTGGTTTTATGCTGTTTTAGGCAGAGAAACTCAACTTATCGGTTCAGGAATTGGACAAAGATTGTTCGTGTCAGATAACGCCGCACCGGGAGATGCCTTTTCTCTGGGGGCAAGATTCAGTAACTTTGAATACAGGTATTCTCATTATGGCATTCTGGCAGTTGACCGGGCTAAAAATAAAGTAGGGTTCAATTCGGAGTTTCCCGATAAATATTTGGTAACTCACAGATTCTCCTTGAGACCCGAATGGGGTGAAATCTCCTTTTGGGAAGGTATTGTTTACTCAAAAAGAGGAATAGACCTTGCATATTTGAATCCATTAAGCTTCTTCAAATCTCTTGAGCATGCTTTGCATGACAGAGATAATTCCCTGATGGGCGGAGATATTACTTATAGAATAATAGACGGATTACAATTAAAGGGTAGTTTTCTTCTTGACGACATTAAATTTGAAGAAATTGGTACCGGCTATTGGAGTAATAAGACTGCTTGGAATATTGGTTTCTTATATAGCTTACCCTTTAATATCGATCTCGGTCTTGAATATGCCAGAGTTGAACCTTATACATTTACACATTTTGACAGCGTGAATTCTTATACGAATGATGAAATGCTGATTGGGATGGGATTACTTCCAAATTCTGATGAATTGTCTTTAGTCTTGAAATACTGGTGGTTCGGAAGCCATCACCCGATTGTTTTGCGTGTAAGTCAGGAAAGACATGGAGCCAATGAATATGATGCAGAAGGTAATCTTATCCGGAATGTCGGGGGAGACCCATTGCAAACCAGAAGACCTGAAGATTCATATACTGTCAGCTTTTTAGATGGGG
>CAZEHW010000119.1:0-10513 GCA_964511865.1 uncultured Hyphomicrobiales bacterium
ATTTTGTTTTGCGTGAAACAGTTTATTCCCTCCGGGAAAACACAGGATTGCTGTTTACTTTGTTACCATAATTCAATCCCTTACGGGATAAAAATAATCAGCTAAATCATTTCAATCAGCATAATCAACGGTTCAGACAGTTTCTATTTTCTATCTTCTATTTTCTAATGCCGTGCCACTATCTTTAGATAGTGGACAAGAATTGAGCAAGACTCATGGACTTTAGTCCAAAACATTTATGGCTAAAGCCAAAATCAAATTTTTAATCTTTCCACTACATAAATGTAGTGGCACAATATATAAAATCAGCCAAATCATTTCAATCAGCTTCAATCAGCAGTTCAGACAGTTTCTATTTTCTATTTTCTATATTCTATTTTCTAAAGCCTGTTCAGACATTTTCTATATTCTATCTTCTATCTTCTATTTTCTAAAGCCGGTTCAGACAGTTTCTATTTTCTATTTTCTATATTCTATTTTCTGTTTTCTAAAGCCGTGTAACTGCCTTCCGTTTTACATTTCACGTTTCGCTGTTTCACGTTTAAACAATCAGCGAAATCAGTTTAATCAATGGTTCAGACAGTGGCTTCCGTTTCACGAAATTACGATTTCAGTCGAACAATTTTTTTTATTTAATGGAATTTTGCTAATTTAGTCAATTAATATTTGATTTTTTAATTATTATCTTAATTTATAGAAAATCTAAATAAATATATACTTGATATTATGATCGAAAAATTTATAAGCATGAGTAAGGCATAAAATGATAAAAACACTTTTATTACTTTTCCTTGTAATATTTTTACAAAATGAAATATTTAGCCAAACTAGATCTTGGGAGAATTACCTGTCAAACGATGTTTATACAATAATCGGGAAGGATGAATATTTATGGGCAGGGGGCACCGGATTATTAAAATTAAACAAAGAAAACAACGAAAAGAAATTTTTTACCAAAGCCAATTCTCCTTTGCCTAATAATTCCGTCAGAGCTTTAAAATTCGATACAAATAATAATTTATGGATTTGTACAAAAGGGGGTGTTGCCAAATTTGACGGCTCTGATTGGACGATTTACACATCAAAAAACTCCGGTTTACCTGACGACTTTGTCAAAGCAATCGAAATAGATACTCAAAATAATATCTGGTTCGGAACCTACTATGGTGGTTTAGCAAAATATGACGGTAAAAAATTTACAGTTTTTAACATGAATAATTCAAAATTACCTTTTAATAATATTCATAACATTAAATTTCACGATGGTTGTCTTTGGGTATGTACATGGGGAGGAGGATTGGCTGTATATAAAGACGAAACTTGGGAAATAATAAATTCTGACAACTCGGAATTACCCGATAACATTGTGAACTATATCACTTTCGATGAAAATGAAAAAATGTGGATTGCAACGGCTAAAGGCGTATCCATTTACGATGGTGAACTCTGGACACATATAAACTCCGAAAATTCTTTGCTCCCAAGTAACCAGGTTTCATCCATAGTATTTGATAACGATGATGTTTGGTTCGCAACTTTTGATGCAGGATTTGCACGACTCAGTAATAATGAGTGGACAATCTTCAATCAGATTAATTCTGCAATACCCGACAATCATGTCAATACTTTATCAAGGGACGAAGACGGCATCATTTGGCTCGGTTCTAATAATAACGGATTAGCGAAGTTTGTTCAAAACTCATGGTCATATATCAATCCTTCTAATTCAGGTCTTATCAATAATGCCATATCTGCTATGGCTACCGACAGCAATGGAACAAAATGGCTTGGTACATATGACATGGGATTGATGTCTTGGAACGGAACTGAATGGCTTTTATACGATAAAAAAAATTCTCTTTTACCGGATAATTCTATAACCTCTCTGCTATGTACTTCTGACAATAAATTATGGATTGCAACAAAATCCGGACTTGCTACATTGAATAATGGTATCTGGGAGGTCTTCACACCATCAAACTCAGAACTTCCTCATAAGTATATAAATGATATTTGCTCAGGCGAAAATGGCGTTTGGATAGCCACATGGAATGGCATTGCCTTCTATGACAATCATCAATGGATAATATACGATAAATCCACTACCGGTGTAGATATTGATATTGTGTCTCAAATCTGTTACGACACCTCTGGGACATTGTGGTGCGGTACTCTTGGTTATGGTTTATACAAACATTATTTATCTGAATGGACCAATTTCAATGTTTCAAACTCCCTTTTACCAGGAAACAACATAATGGAAATAGCTTCCGACAAGACAGGCAGAATCTGGATTGGAACGGACTTATATGGTATTGCTTTTTATAATGGAACACAGTGGGAAGCTTTTGATAAATCTTTTACAGGTTTGCCCGGTAATGGCATAAATTCTATAGATTTCGATTCCGATAATAAAGCATGGATTGCTACATACTACGGTATGGCTTCATTTGATTCGAATAAATGGGAAACTTACAAGCAGGATAATTCGGGCTTAACGGATGATAAAATAAACCACATTTATATTGATAACTATGATAACAAATGGATTTGCACAACCGGTGGATTGTCAGTTTTCAACGAGACTGGCATTGTTTCAGTATCCCATGAACAAAGTTGGGAAGAAATCATGAATTGTAGTTTTTCCCCAAATCCTTTTAATAGCAGTTCCGTGCTTCGGATAAAATTGACAAATGATGTTCACCTCAGAATTAATATCTATAACTATTTAGGTGAACAAATCCTGAATGTTGCCGATGGATATTTTAAACCAGGGGAATACGAATACAATGTTGATTTCAATTCCCAAACAACCGGTATCTATTTTTCAGAAATAACCTACGGATTAAATACACAAATTCTGAAACTTATTTACATGAAATAAAAAAATAGACTACTCACGATTAATCTTAAAATCCCAATTCCAACAAAAATCTTTGCAAAACATTCCATAAACTTTGCCGACCTTTGCGTTTAAAATACTTCTTTGTGGAACTCAGTGCATCCTCCGAGTATCTCTGTGTAAATGTCTTTCTCTTCACATTCCGAAAAATAATTTTGCGAAACTTCGCGAAAACATAGCGACCTTTGCGTTTAAACTCTTCTATCCTCCTGTCCGCTGTCTGCCTTCTTCAACTCAAAACTTCCTTTCATCATTGACAATAAACAATTAAATCCCTTCTCTCTAACGCAAATATGGCTTCAAAAACTTCAGCTTTTCCGGAGAAATATCTCTCCCACGCTTAATTAACTTCTTCGCAAAATAAGCCGCAGAATCCGGCTTGTTATTAACCATCAAATAATAATTCATCAAATTCTCATATGCCGCAAAGCGTCTTGGCTCCATCTCTGCCGCAACCCTCAGCACTCCGACACCCTGCTCATAATACTTATTCTGAATAAAATTACCACCCCATTGATTCATCAGATGATAAAGCTCATACAAATTCTTCGCACTCCTGTCAAGACTATATGAATATTTCACAAGAGACAAGGCACTGTCGGAATTAAACAAAGCAAAATAAGCAACAGCCAGATTGTAAATAATATCCTGATTATTCGGCCATTTCTTCATAGCTATACTCAAAATATTTACTTCATCTTCATACCTGCCAAGATAATAATATGAATACCCTAATCCGCTATAAGTATCCATATTGTTAGAATCCATAGAAAAAGACTTTTCAAGATGAACTACTGCCATGTCATGACGTGACAAAGATGTATAAACCGCCGCAAGAGTTCTGTAATAAGAAGCATAGTCCGGACGTAAATTGATTGCCGCTTTTATATAAGTCTCTGCCTTATATAAATATTCTTTGTTATGAGTTTTATTGAACAAATTATTTTTACATATCTGTCCTGCTAAAAATTGAAAATTTGCTCGGGTTCCGTCGTCATCAACTGCACTTTCATAATACGACAAAGGGTCCCGATAATTCTCTTTTTCTATATTAGTCAAAAATCCTAAAATCAATAATAAAACAACACTCACTCCTATAAAACCCTTTTCATTTTTCTCGATATAGTTATTGAATATTTCAAAAACAATAATCAGCAGTCCAAACATTGCCAGATATCCTCTGCATTCCAGGTATTCATTCCATTGATGGGAATTCAAAAGCAGCATGAACATCCCCGGAACAATGACTGCCAGAAACCATATCGTTCCAAAAAGAATTTTCCTGTAGTCCTTGCCTTTCATTCTTATGATGACAAATATAATCAATAACAGTATTGCAATCCCAAGAACTGTATTGAATATGCTGTATGTAGGCAAAACCGAAAGATGAATTGGCATGAAAAACTTAGCAATAAATTCGGGAATTACCTTTGAGTTATAAAGCACAACCGATAAACCGCTTTTGTAAACCTCTTCTCCAAGTTCTGCCATAGAGTAAAAAATATACCAGATAATTAATGCTGTAATCCACGTAGAAATTACGATTATTGAATATTTATCTGTAATTTTCTTTTTCTGGACAAGAAAAACATAAGCAGCAAAAATTATTGAAGCTGTAACTGCTGTTTCCTTTGAAAAAAGTGCTAAAAGGTAAATAAAAAAATGGAGAACTAAATAAATCCAATTTTGCTTTTTTCCGTATTGAACCAAAAATATAAAAGATAAAAGAAAAAACATGAACAGAATCAAATCATTCCTTCCCACAATCCAGGCAACAGCATTCGTAAAAATCGGATGAACAGCATATATCAACCCTCCAACCAAAGGAATGAATCTTTTATATCCAAGCAACACAAGCAGAGAAAAAACCAAACAGGCATTAACTATGTGAATAATAATATTTGTTACATGATAGGATGTCGGCTTCTGCTCGCTCATCTTAGCATCCAACATTAAACTAATAGTAACCAGTGGTCGGTAATATGATGTATACATATATGACTTAAAAAACTCCTGCTCCCAGTTATCAATCCGGCTTATGCGTTCGTAATCTCTGAATATGATTTCATGGTCATCACATTCCACAAAACCATAATTTATCACCGGATAGTATAAAGCAAAACATGCAGTAATAATAATGATTACTGAAGCCCACCATGGAATATTAAATACCTTTTTCTTAACTGTCTTAACAGCACTCTTTTTTTCCGGAACTATATTTTTAACAACTTTCTTTGCCATATTCCACTAATATTTATTAAATTCAACGTCTTTTAATGCTCAAAATTAATATTATTTCTTAATTTTATAATCTTTTAATTCCATTTTTTGAATTAATGTTAAATTTTAAAAATATTTTTCTTGAATTTATAACACAAGGATTAATTAATGAATAACTTAGATACGATAATATCATTGGCAAAAAGGCGGGGATTGGTTTTCCAATCTTCAGAAATTTATGGTGGATTGAACGGCTGTTGGGACTTCGGTCCCTTAGGAGTTGAACTGTTAAAAAATATCAAGGAAGAATGGTGGAAAGCAATGACTTACAGAGAAGACATCGAAGGCATTGATGCTTCAATACTAATGCATCCCAAGACATGGGAAGCCAGCGGACACCTAACCCAATTCACCGACCCGATGATTGACAACAAGCAAAGCAAATTAAGATACAGAGCAGATAATTTAATTGAAGAGTTTATTGACAAGCTCCGCAAAAAGAAAAGAACAGACAAAGCTTATGAACTCGAAAAAAAGTTATCATTAGTTAGCGAACCCATAGATTACTACAATCTTATTATGGAATATGAAATTCCAGACCCTGTTTCGGGAAGCAAGGAATGGACAGAAGTCAGACATTTCAATTTGATGTTCAAAACCTTTATCGGACCTGTTGAAGATACCGGTGCTGTGGTATATCTCAGACCTGAATCTGCACAGGGAATATATTTGAATTTTAAAAATGTGTTGGATACAGCCCGTCAAAAAATACCTTTCGGTATAGCTCAAATTGGAAAAGCATTCAGAAATGAAATCAACACAAAAAACTTTTTATTCAGAACCCGCGAGTTCGAGCAAATGGAAATGCAGTATTTCGTTAAACCGGGAACGGAAATGGAATGGTACGATTACTGGAAACAGCAAAGATGGGACTGGTATATCAAGATGGGAATTGAACCGGAATCATTGAAATTCAAAGCACACGACAAGCTTGCTCACTATGCAAATCGTGCTGATGACATTGAATTTCTTTTCCCATTTGGCTGGGGCGAAATCGAGGGAATTCACTCTCGCACAGACTTTGATTTAAGTCGTCACCAGGAATTTTCCGGCAAAAAACTCGAATACGTTGACACAGTCAATCAGGAAAGATACACACCTTTTGTCGTTGAAACATCCGGTGGCGTAACACGTTCTTTCATGGCATTTCTTTGCAGTGCATACAAGGAAGAAGAAGCTCCTGATGCAAATGGCAAAATGGAGATGAGAGCAATATTGAAGTTCTCGAACAAATTAGCGCCTATTAAAGCCGCCGTATTCCCATTAGTCAACAAAGACGGAATGCCCGAAAAAGCATATTTGATTTACAAAGATTTGCAAAAAAGATTCAAAGTGATGTACGATACTTCCGGCGCTGTCGGTCGCAGATACAGGCGACAGGACGAAATCGGAACACCTTTTTGCATCACAGTTGACGGGCAGACTCTTGAAGACGACACCGTAACAATCCGCGAGCGGGATTCGATGCTGCAGGAAAGAATATCATCATCAAAGGTTTCCGAATACATTAACAATAAATTAATGGAATAACTTATCGGGGCAGGATTCCAACCTGCCCCATACTATTTTCTAATTTCCATTATTTTCTATCTTCTGAAACCGTCTCTATCTTCAGAAAGTAAATTAATCGAAATTGTTTAGAATGGACTTTGGTCTAAAACATTCTGGAGTAAAAAAACATTGTTCTCTATTCTAATTTCTACAGCTCCGACATCCTGAGCCCGTCGAAGGATGAACTTTTCCCTTTTCCATTCTCCCGTCTGCCGTCTGCTTTTTTCTATTAACAATTATCCAAAGTTGACTCTTTTTCAAATATTTTTCATATATTTATAAATCAGCAATAATTCGAAAGTGGAACAATTATGAGAATTACAAGAGTGTTCAGAGATTTTTTTGAAAGCGAAAAAGCCGGTGGTTTCCTCCTCCTTATCTGTACTATGCTTTCTCTAATCTTAGCAAATATGACATTTGGTCAAATCTATGTTGATTTCTGGCAAATCAAATTTATGGGATTGCCTCTTGAACTTTGGATTAATGATGGTCTTATGGCAGTTTTCTTTCTCTTGGTTGGTCTGGAAATTGAAAGAGAATTGATAGCAGGTGAACTGTCGAATCCAAAGAATGCATGGCTTCCTGTTTTTGCCGCAATTGGCGGTATGGCAATGCCTGCATTATTCCATGCAGTATTTAATTTCGGGACCGATACAATGCCGGGGATTGGAATACCAACTGCGACTGATATTGCTTTCTCTTTAGGAATACTATCATTGTTAGGGAAACGAGTACCTGTAAGTCTGAAGATTTTCCTTACAGCATTGGCTATTATTGATGACCTTGGTGCTATTATCATCATTGCAGTTTTTTACTCTACAGGAATATCATTTGTATATCTTCTTGGGTCATTCGGTATATTTGCAGTTATGCTGATGATGAAGAAATCCAACATAAGAAGTTTGTGGATGTATCTTCTTTTGGGAGTTGTCATGTGGTTTTTAATGCTGCATTCCGGTGTTCATCCGACAATATCCGGTGTACTTCTTGCTTTTGCAATACCTTTTGGCAAAGGAAAAAATAAATCCTGTTCCTTCAGATTACAGCATTTTCTTCACAAACCTGTTGCGTTTTTCATAATGCCGATTTTTGCATTAGCAAATACAGCAATAATAATAGAACCGCAGTGGGCAACAGAACTCTTAAGCAATAACAGTTTGGGAATTATGACAGGACTTATGATAGGAAAACCATTCGGCATCATTTTGTTCAGTTTGCTTTCGCTTACTTGGGGAATCAGCAAACTCCCAAGAGACTTAACCAAACTGCATCTGTTAGGAGCCGGCTTCCTGGCAGGAATTGGTTTTACAATGTCAATTTTTATAACAATTTTAGCTTTTCCTGATAGTAAGGATATTGTTGTTAATTCAAAAATAGCAATTCTAATAAGTTCACTGGTTGCCGGTGTAATCGGATATATTATTTTGTACTTTACAAAAAAGGCATGAGGTTCTTATATAAATAAATAAAAATTAATTTGTTTTTCTCTAAAAATATCATTATATTACTTTTCCTAATTAAAAATGATATAATCGCCGAAGGTCATTAAGGTGATTACTTTCAAAGGGTGAGTATTGTTCGAATATTCAAAGAATATTCGAGGTGCTTTTTTGTCTTAACTCTAACTTATGGAAGGAGGTAGATATGTTCTACGAAAACAGAGATTTTGTCAGGATTCAACCTAACGACCATCCTATCGGGTATAGGTCGTATGGATTGAATAATTTTCAAAATATACCACAAATACAAAATTTAACTGCAGAAGAGCAGTTTAATATTAAAGTCGTTGGTAGTGTATTGCCGTTCAAAGTTAATAATTACGTCATAGATAACCTGATTGACTGGAATAATATCCCGAATGACCCAATGTATATTCTTACATTTCCTCAAAAAGATATGCTTCAGGAAGAACATTTTAATATGATGGCTGATGCTGTAAAACGAAATGCGGCTAATAAAGAAATTATTGATATTGGAAACCAAATCAGAATGGAATTGAATCCTCATCCTGCAGGTCAAACAGATCACAATGTTCCGGTTTTTAATAATAAGAAACTTCAAGGTGTTCAGCATAAATACAAAGAAACTGTTTTGTTTTTTCCAAGTCAGGGTCAAACCTGCCATGCATATTGTACTTTCTGTTTTCGCTGGCCCCAGTTTTCACATCTAGAAAACATGAAAATCGCCGGCAGAGAGATTCAACAGGTATTAAAATACATATCAGAACACAAAGAGGTTACCGATTTACTCATAACCGGCGGTGACCCGATGATTATGTCCGGAAAAATGTTTTCACATTATATTAATCAAATTCTTCTAGCAGATATTCCACATTTGCATACCATTAGAATTGGTTCAAAATCGCTTAGTTACTGGCCCTACAAATTCGTAACCGATAAAGATTCTGATTTAATTTTAAAATCATTTGAAAAAGTAGTTAAATCAGGGAGACAGCTTGCATTCATGGCACACATAAATCATTACAAGGAACTTAATACAGAAATTGTGAAAAAAGCAGTTTCAAGAATACTCGGGACAGGTGCTGTAATACGCACACAATCACCTGTATTCAGACACATTAACGATAAGCCATTAGTCTGGGAAAGACTTTGGAAGGAACAGGTTAAAATGGGTATGATTCCTTATTATATGTTTATTCCAAGAGATACAGGGGCACAGGATTATTTTAAAGTCGGACTAATTGAATCATGGAATATTTTCAGGAAGGCTTACATGAACGTAGGCGGTAACGCAAGGACAGTCCGCGGACCTGTTATGTCCTGTAATCCGGGTAAAGTTCAGGTATTAGGACTAAGTGAAGTACAAGGTCAGGATGTCATGGTACTTAGGTTCATACAGGGAAGAAATCCTGATTGGGTACACAGACCATTTTTTGCAGAAGTTAATGACGAAGCATATTGGATTAATGATTTGAAACCGGCATTTGGTGAAGATAGATTTTTCTTTGAAGAGGATTTTGACGATATTTTAAATCATGGAGAAATATTTTCCGAGATTGTTGAAGATTAAAGAATATGAGACATCATAGTTAAAAACATTTTTGAAATATACAATTCAAATTACAGGCTTTAGGTTTCCTATTAATCCTCCATATCCCGAATATTCCAGTTCGGACAAAAAATCATCGGATCAATAATTCTTTCTTTTTCAACTCAAAACTCCACCTTCATTAACAATTACCTCCGCCACCCTCATCTTCGCACTTCTCGCCCTTGGATTCCGTGCAATCTCTTCCTCATCCGGCAGTATAGGTTTAGTCGTCAGAATTTTTAATCGTGGCATACTTTTTGTTAATTCACTATCAGATTTGATTTGTGCTTTTTTTATAGATTGTTCTTTAAAAAATGATTTAACAATTCTGTCCTCGAGCGAATGATAGGATATTACAACAATCCTTGCTCCATCGGACATAATTGGCAGACAGTTGTGAAGAGTATTATATAATATTTCAAGCTCATTATTTACCGCAATGCGGAATGCTTGAAAAACTCTGGAAAGTGATTTGGTACGTTGTTTGTCGGGAACTGATTCTTCGACAACTGCTCTGAGAGCGAAAGTAGTATTAAAAGGAAGAGCACGGCGTTGCAGCATTATACGCCGTGCTATCCTGTTAGCGAAAGGTTCTTCTCCGTAATTTCGGAGTATTGCAATTATTTCTTCCTCTTTTGCTGCATGCAGGATTTCTTCTGCTGTTTTGCCGTCAGGACCAAATCTCATATCAAGCGATGAGTCCTTTCGGTAGCTAAATCCGCGGTAACT
>CAZEHW010000120.1:0-10346 GCA_964511865.1 uncultured Hyphomicrobiales bacterium
ATATCAAATGTCATACCGTCTAAAATAATATTGCTCTGAACAAATTCATTGAATTCGAATTCAATTTGACACATCTTATTGTTAACAGAAAAAGAAAAAATATTAGCACCCATTTGCTTCATCATTTCCACATGATACGGCTTTTTATTAATAAAAATATTTGGATTGCTGTCCGAATATTCAGCTTTAAATTCTTTTCCGTCAATATGTATAATCACTTTTTCCATTATCCTTAATCCATTATCAATTGTCAATTATCCATTATCAATTATTTAACTACCCTGCCGGAAAGTTTCCATTTACTTGTTTTTTCTTTCGATGTAGCTGGAATTTTGGTAGTGCGAAGCAACCTGTGAGTAAAAGCCGCAATTGCCGCAATTATTTCCTCATTTTGCAATTTCATCTCATTTAATTTTTTAAAATCAAAATCATTGTCAATGAATCCTGTATTATAATTTCCGCTAACAAATTCAGGACTGTCCATTACCGCAAGTTCAAATGGAATTGAAGTTTTTACACCCTTGACCCTATAATTGTTCAAAGCACGTTTCATCCTGTTTATTGCCTCATTCCTGTTCTTACCATAAACAACCAATTTTGCGAGCATAGGGTCAAAATGAATACTGATTTCAGAACCATTTTCCACACCGCTATCAACACGAACGCCCCGTCCTCCAGGTTCTCTCAAATAGTTAATAATTCCTGTATCCGGCATGAAATTATTAAATGAATCTTCAGCATATATACGGCATTCAATCGAATGTCCCTGCCATTTTATATCATCTTGTGTAAATGAAAGTTTTTCACCTGATGCTATTCTGATTTGCTCTTTTGCCAGGTCAATATTTGTTACCATTTCCGTTACGGGATGCTCAACCTGCAAACGTGTATTCATCTCGAGAAAATAAAAATTCCTGTGAATGTCAAAAAGGAATTCTACAGTCCCGGCATTTACATATCCGCATGCTTTAGCGGCATTGACAGCTACTTCTCCCATTTTGAACCTTAGTTCATCATCCAAGACAGTCGAGGGGGCTTCTTCTATGACTTTCTGGTGACGTCTTTGTATTGAGCAATCACGTTCTCCGAGATGTGCATAGTTGCCGTGTTCATCACCGATAATCTGAATTTCAATATGCTTGGGATTTTCGATATATTTTTCGATATAGATGGAATCATCACCAAATGCCTTTAGCGATTCTCTTTGTGCCGCATCGAATGAACTTTGGAATTCATCTTTAGTTTGGACTTTTCTCATTCCCTTGCCTCCTCCGCCTGCCGCTGCTTTCAGCAAAATAGGATATCCAATTTCATCGGCAATTTCAAATGCAAGGTTCATATCGGTTATTTTCTCTTTAGTTCCCGGTACAATCGGAACACCCGCTTCAGCCATAAGTTCCCGTGCCTTTGTTTTATTTCCCATGACTTGGATTGCATAAGGTTTTGGACCTATAAACTTTAATCCGGTATCAGAAACCGCCTGGCTGAATTTAGCATTCTCGGACAAAAATCCATAACCGGGGTGAATGGCTTCTGCTCCGCTTTTTTTTGCTATTTCAATTATCTGTTCAATATCCAGATATCCGGCTTTTGGTGTTTCGGATATAAGTTGATATGCATAATCTGCGTAATGAACAAATGGCATTCCTTTGTCAACTTCGTGGAATATTCCGACTGATTCAACTCCCAAATCCTTTGCGGCACGCATTATTCTTACTGCTATTTCACCGCGGTTGGCTACAAGTATCCTTTTAAACATTGATTCCTTTATTAATATTTTTAAGTATTATCAAAATCTACAATTTTAATTTGTAATTGTTAAATAATAATTTAACTAATATCGTAAATTATTTAATTCTGTGCAAAATAGTCTTTGAGAAAATTTGGAATTTGTAAATACTTCTTTTTTGTAGGACCGAAAAGCAGAATATGAAAGACGGAAGGATGGGGGGAGAAATATTCCAGCGGTATTAAGTTATAATGTTATAAAAAGACTCAAAGTTTGGATCTGATTATTATTCTTGATTATTGGATTTTAATGATTATTTTTTATTGACAGGAAATATTCGATTATTAAGATGGGCAAGAAAAGGGAGGGAATTTTGTAGCTTTTCGGCATTAATTTTTGTTTTCTGTATTTATGTGTTTTTATTATTATTTTGTGTTTTTGCATACTGATATTTGGCTGTTATTTCAATTAATAACAGTGGGATAAATACGAACAAATAAATTAATTAAGTATACCTAAAAATATAGTGTTTTAAGATATACAACATTTCGATTACATATACCTACAACACAGTGAATACATTAATCCAAATGGGGTTGATTTTATTTTTTTATTTATATAACATTGTATTGTTCTTTAATAAACGCAGAGGATAAAGCGTAAAATTAGGGCAGAAATAGAGTGAAAATATGTTACATATAAATAATTTTCTTTTTATAATTTAAAAAAAAGGAGCATTCGATGGGAAATGTTAAATTAATCAGTCCTCACGGAAGTAGTGAGTTGATTGAACTTCTTTTGACGGGCAAGGCGTTGGAGGGAGAAAAGCAAAAAGCTAAGGGTTTACCACAGATTCACATTTCAAGCCGTGAGACAGGCGATTTGATTATGTTGGGTATTGGCGGTTTTACTCCGTTAAGAGGTTTTATGGGCAGTGAAGATTGGAAGAGCGTTTGTTCGGACATGAAGATGCCGAGTATGAATGGTTTGTTTTGGCCAATACCTGTAACGTTGTCAGCATCAAAGGACGAAGCCGATAAGTTGAAAATCGGTGATGAAGTTGCTTTGTTTTCTGATGAGTTCAATGAGATAATGGCTACGATGAAGGTTGAAGAGAAGTATTCGATTGACAAAGCTTTTGAGTGTCAGCATGTTTACAAGACTATTGACCCTGAACACCCGGGTGTTAAGATGGTTATGGATCAAAAAGAAGTGAATATTGCAGGACCGGTTAAGGTTTTATCTGAAGGAACTTTTCCAACTGAATTTAAGGGTATTTATCAAAAGCCATCTGAGTCGAGAGCAATCTTTGCTGATAAGGGATGGAAGACTATTGCGGCTTTGCAGTTGAGGAATCCTATGCACAGGAGCCATGAGTATTTGGCTAAGATAGCTTTGGAGGTTTCTGACGGTTTGTATATTCATCAGTTGGTGGGTAAACTGAAACCGGGTGACATACCTGCTGACGTGCGAGTTGAGTGTATTAATACTTTGGTTGACCATTATTTTGTGAAGAATACTGCTATTTGCGGCGGCTATCCATTGGATATGAGATATGCAGGACCGAGAGAAGCTTTGCTTCATGCATTATTCAGGCAGAATTTTGGCTGTACTCATATGATTATCGGTCGTGATCATGCTGGAGTTGGAAATTATTATGGTCCGTTCGATGCACAGGATATATTTGATGAGTTGTGGGAAGGCGCTATGCTTTGCAAGCCCTTAAAGATTGATTGGACATTTTGGTGCTATAAGTGTGGTGGAATGGCTTCGATGAAGACTTGCCCGCATTCAAAAGAAGACAGATTGTTGTTAAGCGGGACAATGCTTCGTAAAGGATTGTCGGAAGGTGGACCGATACCTGATGAATTTAGCCGTGCAGAAGTACTTGAGATACTAAAAGCGTATTATGCGGGTTTGGATGAGAAGGTTGAGATTAAGGTACACAGAGCGGCTACAGGTGCTTAATACAATGTAGAATGTAGAATGTAAAATGCAATTTGAAAAATTAAATGTTTTATAAACAATATAATAATTAATTAATTTATTTTTAAAAAATTCAGGAGAAAAACTGATGCCAAGTTATGTAATTCAAGAAAAATGCGATGGATGCAAGGCGCTCGATAAGACAGCCTGCCAACACATTTGTCCCAATGATTTAATGGTTTTAAATAAGGAAGCAATGAAAGCTTACAATTTGGAACCTGAAATGTGCTGGGAATGTTACAACTGCGTAAAAATATGCCCGAATCAGGCAATTGAAGTTCGCGGTTATGCAGATTTTGTGCCGTTAGGTGCACAAGTAACTCCAATGAGGAGTTCAGATTCAATTATGTGGACAATTAAATTCCGTGGTGGAGAATTGAAGAGATTCAAATTCCCTATCAGGACTACAGCAGAAGGTTCTGCAGTACCAAACGGTTCATTCAATGAAGGAGCCGGCGATCTTTCAGCCGCTGAATTGTTTACAGAACCGGCTTCAACCGGATTGAGTGAATTGGCAGCACCTGGTCGTACAGGATGGCAATAAGAGCGAATTAACAATTAACTAATAAAATTAACAATTAAAAGGAAAAAAATTATGGCAAATTTTGAAACAGTAGAAGTCACCACTGATCTTTTGATTATCGGTGGGGGAATGTCTGCTTGCGGAGTAGCTGTAGAAGCAGCTTACTGGGCAAAGAAAAATAACCTGAAAGTAACTCTTGTTGACAAAGCCGCTATTGACAGAAGTGGTGCTGTAGCTATGGGACTTTCAGCAATAAATCAATATGTTGACTTAAGAACCGGAAAAAACACAATTAAAGATTACGTTGATTATGTACGTAATGACTTGATGGGTGTAACCCGTGAAGATTTGGTTGCAAATATTGCACGTCACGTTGACTCTTCAGTTCATCTGTTCGAAAAATGGGGATTACCAATTTGGAAAGATGAAGCAGGCAATTATGTTCATGAAGGTCGCTGGCAGCTTATGATCAACGGTGAATCTTATAAAGTAATTGTTGCTGAAGCAGCTAAAAATGCTTTAGGCATGGATAATATTATTGAAAGAGTTTTTATTGTTGAACCTTTAATGGACGGCGATAAAGTTTCGGGTGCTGTTGGATTCAGCGTACGTGAAAACAAATTTTATGTATTTAAAGCAAAAGCTGTATATATTGGTGCAGGCGGTGCAGTTCACGTATTTAAACCAAGGTCATCCGGCGAAGGTTTAGGTCGTGCATGGTATCCACCTTGGAATTCAGGTTCATCAGCATACTTCACAATGAAAGCCGGAGCTGAAATGACATGTCAGGAAGTTAGATTTATTCCTGTACGTTTCAAAGATGCTTATGGTCCAGTCGGTGCTTGGTTCTTGTTGTTCAAATCAAGAGCAATTTCAGCCGCAGGTGGTGAATACATGGTAGAAAGAAAAGCAGAGTTGGACAATTGGCTGCCATACGGTAAAGTAAAGCCAATTCCAGCAAACTTACGTAATTATTTGGGTATGCTTGACACAATGGACGGCTTAGGCCCGACATATATGAAAACAGAAGAAGCTATCCAAAAGATTGCAGAAGATCTGAAAGATGATCCGAAAGAATACAAGAAAAAAATGAAAGAACTCGAAGCAGAAGCATGGGAAGACTTCCTTGATATGACTATATCCCAGGCAATTCTTTGGGCTTCAATGGATGTATTCCCTGAACAAGAACCTTCAGAAATTGCAGCTGCAGAACCATACTTTATCGGTTCACACTCAGGTGCATCCGGTGCTTGGGTTTCAGGACCGAAGGACTTAGCTCCTGCAGAATACTTCTGGGGTTATGCAAATATGTGTACAGTAAAAGGTTTGTTCGCAGCCGGCGATGCATCCGGTGCATCCAGCCATAAATTCTCTTCAGGTTCACATGCTGAAGGAAGAATTTGCGGAAAAGCAGCAATTGAATATATCGTTAAAGAAAATCCAACTCATAAATATGACCAGGCTGCAATTGATGCTTTAAAAGCAACGATTTTGAAGCCATTAGATGTTTTTGCTGAGTTTTCAAAAGAAACAACTGACCCTAATATCAATGCAAATTATATTCGTCCAAAAATGTTTATGTTCCGTTTACAGAAACTTATGGATGAATATGCAGGTGGTGTATCGTCTCAGTTTAAGACAAACAAACACTTACTTGAAAGAGGAATGCATTTATTGGGATTCTTGAAAAAAGATTCTGAAAAATTAGCTGCAGAAGACCTCCATGAATTGATGAGAGTTTGGGAAAATGTTCACAGAATGTGGCAAGCTGAAGCTCACGTTCGTACAATTCTGTTCCGTGAGGAAACTCGTTGGCCAGGTTATTACTTCCGTGCTGACACTCCAAAGATTGACGAAAAGTGGGAAAAGTTCGCAAACTTGACTTATGACGTAAAGAATGATAAGTGGAATATGTTCACAAGAGATATTTTACATATCTTTTAATTAACCTTTCAACATCCCCGGAATCAAGCCGGGGATGTTGAAATTTGTTTAACTGAGCAATGGAATTTTAAAATTATAAGCGGAATTTGGTTTTTGTTAATAGCTATTTAGTGAAAAAGACGGAAGACTGAAGACGGAAGACTGAAGACAGAAGACTGAAGACGGAAGACAGATTAAATTTGCTTATAATTTTTGAATTTCAACTCTTAAAAAGACAGAAAGAAATTTTTATTATGGAAAAGAAAAAATGCAAGTATTGCGGAGAAGAACTTAAGAAAGTTTTAATACCACCGCAATCTGATTGGGGAGTTGAATATTTTATGATTTGCATGAATGATGAGTGTTCATATTTTGTTCGTGGTTGGGATTGGATGATGGAAAAATATAAAGTTCATGCATCTTACAGGTACAAATATAATCCTGAAAAAGATGATGAAGGACCTATTCCCGTGAAATCGCCGAATGATATGAAGGATTGGGTGGTAGTTCAGTTTGATAAGGAGAAAGTTTGAAAGTTTAAAAGTAGAAAGTTTAAAAGTTTAAAAGTTTAAAAGTAGAAATTATTACTGACAACTGATAACTTACGACTGATAACAGATAACTGATAACAGATAACTGATAACAGATAACATAATTTTGAATATAAGATAGAAAAAATAGATGAAAGCAAGTGAATTTAAAGAGAAAATTTTAAAAGATTATACCCGAATGAAGAAAACTGACAAATTGAGTTTTGCATGTCACCCGGGTGTAAGCTGTTTTAATAAATGTTGCAACGACGTAAATATATTTTTAACTCCTTATGATATAATCAGGCTTAAAAACAGATTAGGTATATCATCAAGTGAGTTTTTAGCGAAATATACAATTTTGCCCATAGAAGAAAATTTAAAACATCCGATTGTGATGTTCAGAATGAATGATGAAACTTTGAACTGCCAACTTGTCGGTGAAAAAGGATGTACGGTTTATGAAGACCGGCCATGGTCATGCAGAATGTTCCCGGTTGGTATAGCTTCACCTAAGGACAGCAGTGAAGAACCTGAATCGGAATTTTATTTTTTACTTGAAGAAAGTGTTTGCGAAGGTTTCAAAGACGGCAGGGATTGGACCATCGGGGAATGGATGGAAGACCAGGGAGTTGATGATTATGTTGAACTTGGGGAGCTTTTTAAAGAAATATCATTACATGATAAATTTTTAAAAGGTAAAGTCAAAGAACCGATAAAGCTTGAAATGTTTTATACGGTTTGTTACGATATTGATAAATTCAGGGAACTGGTTTTCAATAGTTCATTTTTTAAAAGGTTTATCGTAACTGACGAAGAAAAAGCTAAAATGAAGAAAGATGATGTTGAGTTGCTGAAATTTGGGTTTAAGTTTTTAAAATTTTCTTTGTTTGGAGAAGAAACCTTAGAACTTAGCGAAAATTACAAAAAAGCATTTAACACCAAGAATTAGAAATAAACTAATGTAAAATAACATTGAGGATATGAATTGAGCGAAAGACGGGATATTGGCGCTGATGTTGAATTCATCAAGCATTTGAAAAAGCATGGCGGTGAAACGATGAAGAAGTGCTATCAATGTGCAACTTGTTCGGTTGTTTGCCAATTGTCACCCGAAGAATATGCTTTCCCAAGAAAGGAAATGATTCAGGCGGCATGGGGTCAAAAGGAAAAATTATTAAGCGATGCTGATATTTGGTTGTGTCACGGATGTATGGACTGTAGTTTGCAATGTCCTCGTGGAGCCAGACCGGCTGATTTGATGGGAGCTGTTAGGTCTTTCATTTATCAAAAATTTTCTTTTCCAAGATTTATGGGTAAAGCTATGTCAGATCCAAAAGCATTACCTTGGTTATTTTTGTTTTCAGCTTTCATGGTTTTTTTAATGGTTCTTGTAACTAATGGATTATTTCATGGCTTTGACGGTCAGTTTTTTACAGTTCGTGATGGTGTTTTGAAGTATGAAGATTTTATTCATAAACTTGTTATTGAAGGACTATTTATACCGGGCAATCTTCTGATTTTTGCTTTGGCTGGAGTTGGATTGACGAATTATTGGAAGAGTTTAAAAGAGAATAATAATAATGGAGAACCACAATATAATTTTGTAGGTTCTGCATGGAGAGTGCTTTGGGATTTTCTTGGACACAGAAATTTTGAGAAATGTCCTACAAACTCAAACATGAGATACGGACATATTTATGCATTTTATGGTTTTGTAGGAACCATGATTGCAACCGGGCTTGTTGTTGTTGGAGAAATCTGGCATTACGGTCATATGTTTGACAGTGATTTTATGATGGCAATATCATTTTACTTGCCTTACCCGATGGGATTGTTTCATCCTGTAAAAGTATTGGGTGTCGTATCGGGTTTATTTTTAGTATTAGGGCTCGTTCTGTTTTTATTGAAAAGATACAAAACTGAAGAACATGACGGCAAAAGCAGTTACAATGACTGGCTATTTCTATGGGTTATTTTTGGAGTAGCTTTAACAGGAATGGGAATTGTATTTATAAGAATGAGTGGAGTGGCAATATTAGCATACATTACATACTTTATTCATTTAACTCTTGTATTTTTCTTGTTGTGGTATATGCCATATTCAAAGTTTGCTCATATGTTATACAGATTCTTGGGATTAACATATTTAAAGATGCATGGCAGAGAAAATAAACCGGAATTTTTTAAGAGTGTTTAATAGGAAATCAGAAAAAAAGTTGTTTTTTATAAAAATAAATGTTTTAAATAATTTAATTAATAACAATAATTATTAAAGGAGTAAAAATGGCAGTTGAAAAGAAGTATGAAACCCCATTACTTGATCAGTTGGAAACAGGTCCGTGGCCTAGTTTTGTAACTGAAATAAAAATGGCTGCCGCCAAAAATGCAATGTCAAATGATCTTTTAGGATTGCTTGAACAGTCATATGAAGAGAAAATTGGGCATTGGAAACATGGTGGTATAGTTGGTGTTATGGGTTATGGCGGTGGAGTTATCGGAAGATATACCGATTTAGCAGAAAAGTATCCGGATATTTCACATTTTCATACAATGCGTGTGAACCAACCTGCAGGATGGTTCTATACATCAGATGCATTAAGAGGAATTTGTGATATTTGGGAAAGACACGGCTCAGGTTTAACAAACATGCATGGTTCTACCGGTGATATTATTTTGCTTGGTACAAGAACTGAAGAATTGGAACCTACTTTTGCAGAATTGACAGAACTAGGTTTTGACCTTGGTGGTTCAGGATCAGATGTAAGAACGCCAAGTTGCTGTTGTGGCCAAGCGAGATGCGAATGGGCTTGTTATGATACAATGGGTTTCACTCATTATTTGACTAACAGATACCAGGATGAATTGCACAGACCTGCTTTTCCATACAAAATGAAATTTAAAATGTCCGGTTGCCCGAATGATTGTGTTGCTTCAGTAGCACGCTCAGATATATCTATTATTGGTACTTGGAAAGATGATATTCAAGTTGATATGAATATGGTCAGGGAATATGCAAATAATGGTACTGATATTTTTAATGATATAATCTTAAACTGCCCCGGTAAATGTATGAAATGGGATGGTAAAGACTTAAATATAGACAACAGCAGTTGTCGCCATTGCATGCATTGTATTAACGTAATGCCAAAGGCACTTGCCCCAGGTAAAGACAGAGGTGCAGTTATTTTGATTGGTTCCAAAGCTCCGATAGTTGAAGGTGCTTTGTTATCATCAGTTATTTTCCCGTTTGTAAAAATTGAAGAACCTTTTGACGAATTAGAGTTTTTTGAAATAATTGAAAATATGTGGGATGTTTGGTGTGAAGAAGGTAAGAACCGTGAAAGAATCGGTGAATTCATGCAAAGAGTCGGTTTAGGTAATTTCCTTGAGGAAGTTGGCTTGGAACCGTTACCCGAAATGGTCGCTCACCCTCGTGAGAATCCATATGTATTTTACGAAGATTATTTTGAAGAAGAGTAATATCAAATAACAAAAATTTATTAATTAACAATAGAAAATAAACAAATATAAAGGATAATAATAATGGCTGAAGATAAACCAAAAAGATTGACAGATATTGGGCCTCCTCATTTTGAGAAATTTCTTCCACCGATAATTAAAGAAAATTACGGTAAGTGGAAATACCATGAAA
>CAZEHW010000121.1:0-10267 GCA_964511865.1 uncultured Hyphomicrobiales bacterium
TCGCTTAAAATATTTATGATTGCTTTTACATCTTTGGGCTGAGTAATGAATCCTGCTTCGCTATCCTGTACTTGCTTTTTCATTATACCTTCGGGCAGACAAGCCAAAATTGATTTTTTTGCGGCGAAGTATTCATACAACTTACCGGGGGACCTTACATTATCGTTCAGCATCATCCATAAAACATCTGATTCCAAGAGCTGTATTATAGATTCCTTATGAGTAAGGTAGCCGGTGCAAAGAGTGTTGCCCGTTAATTTATATCTTTTAATGTATTTAAGATGATTTTTCCGCATAACTCCGACAAATCTAAGCTGAGTAACTTTTTTTGCTTCGGGTTGTTTCTTGAAAAATTCAGCAACAGCTTTCAAAAAATATTTGGGAGTTCTGTTGTCCTGAAAAACTCCGGAATGAGTGATAACAAATTTGTCTTTTTCTTTTTTGATATCGATTGAATTAAAATCGTCAGGGTCGTAGCCCTGATGGATGATTTCAATATCTTTATGAGAAATAAATCTGTGTCTTTTTAACAATAGTTCTTTTGTGTATCTCGTTGTTACAACGGCTTTTTCGGTACGGTATAAAATTTTTCTTTCAAGATTATTACTGTACATCTTATGAAATGGCGTTGCAAAGAAGTGAAACGGATTGTCTATCCATACATCGCGATAATCAATTACGAAAGGTATATCAAACTTATCTGAAAGAGCAAGTCCAACTAAAAAATCAGTAAAAGGAGGTGCAGTTGCAAAAATAATATCAATGTTATTATCTGCAATTATCTCTTCACCTTTTTTGATTGCTTGCTTGAGCCATGGCTTTTTACTGTCAGGCTGGTAGATAGTTTGCAGTATAGCTCTGCCGAGCTTTTGATAAATCCATGATGGAAATTTTTTAACTTTTTTATTTTCAACTTTTCCTGAACCTGTTCTAATTACTTCAAAATCATCTGTAGGGAAATCTTCTGTCAAGGTTTCGTCATATGCATAAAAGCTGTCAGGAGAACTTGTTAGTACAATCGGATGCCAATTATAATCAGGGAGATATTTAACGAATTTCAAAGTCCTTTGCACACCGCTCAATCCCATTGGCGGGAAATAATAAGATACGATAAGGACTTTTCTGTTTTCCATTTTTCAGGATTTCATTAATTCTTAAGAATAAAATATTTATTATTTTTTTGTAAAATACTAATTTAATATATTTTTTACTTAATTTCTAATACCATTTAAAAAATAAAAGGATTAATGTACTGAGTGTTGTAATAAAAAAAAACAGCGGAAATAATCCGCTGCTCAAAAATATCTATTTACTTTTTTCTTTTTTTTACTTTCTACTTTACAAACTTGATAAACTATATACTGTTTAGCTAAGTTTCTGTCTGATTTTCTTCTCGGACATGCCTCTTAGATAGTAAAGCTTAGCTCTTCTGACATTACCTTTGCTAAGAACTTTGATACTTTGAAGCATTGGGGAATATAAAGGGAAAATTCTTTCGACCCCAACACCGTTTGATATCTTACGTACAAGGAAAGTTTCATTTAAACCTGCACCGCTCATCGCAATAACAACACCTTTGAAATTCTGGATACGTTCCTTTTCACCTTCAACAACCCTAACAGCAACATTAACAGTATCACCGGGGCGAAAGTCGGGGACTTCAACGAAATTATCACCATCTTTTTTCCTACGGAAATCGGTGGCACGTTCCTTAATCATTTCTTCTATTAAATTCATTTTATTCATTTTTCCAATCCTCTTAAAATTTAGAACAACAAAAATAGCATTATCTTTTATAAAATCCAAAGGTTTTTTACAAAAAAGAATAATCTTTTTAGACTATTTTGTGTTCTTACAGTTTTTTTTTAAGTTGTTTAAACCACATTTGTCTTTGTAACAAGTGATTTAACGTATGAAGTTAATATTTGTTGAATAATTGATTTGATATTGAAAAATGAAGAAAGTTGTAATTATCGGAGGAATGGCTGCCGGATGCAAAACAGCCACAAGATTGAAAAGATTGAAACCGGAATTTGAAGTAACTATTATTGAGAAAAAACCATTCGTTTCTTTCGGGACCTGTGGAATGCCTTATTACGCATCGGGAGATGTGGAAGACTTCATGGCATTGGCAACAACACCATGGGATATGGTGCGTGATGAAGAGTTTTTTAAGAATGTTAAGGATGTTAATGTCTTGACTAACAGCAAAGTAATTCAAATTGAGCACGCCCAAAAAAGTGTAGTAATAAAAAACTTAAAGACTGAAGCAGAGTCCATTTTAGAATATGATTATTTAGTTATAGCTACCGGAGCAAAACCGGTTGAGCCGCCTTTTTCTTGCCCCAAGTCAGAGAAAATACTTGATTTTCATAATCCTTTGAATGCGAAAAAATTCAAAGAGCAGGCACAAACAGGAAAAATTGGTAAAGTTGTAATAATTGGAGGAGGATTTATAGGTGTTGAACTTGCTGAAGCCATGGTTTCTCTTTGGGGTATCGAAACTTATCTGATAGAAATGACAGATAGATTAATGCCTCAAACTCTTGATAAGGAAGTATCTGAGTTGTTAGTAAAAACTCTTCAAAATGAAGATATAAATGTATATGTAAACACTTCAGTTAATTCGATAAAACTTGATGAAGGCAATAATCCTATAGTTGCACTTAATAACGGGGAAGAAATTGACTGTGATATGGTTTTCACCTGTGTTGGTGTACATCCAAATACGGCATTGGCTGAGTCAATTGGTGTAATGAAAGGAAGTTTAGGCGGTATTAAAGTTGACGGGCAGATGAAGACGAATATTCCTGATGTTTGGGCGGCTGGTGATTGTGTTAATACAAAAGATTTAATTTCAGGAGAAAATGCTTTCTTCCCGCTTGGTTCTTTAGCCAATCGTCAGGGGAAAGTAATAGCTGAGTCAATTGCAGGATTAGAAACAGAGTTTAAAGGAGCCGTTGGAAACAGTTCGGTGAAAGTCTTCGGCTTTACTGTTGCATCAGCCGGATTGAATGAAAATACAGCTAAAAAGAAGAATATTGAATACTCATGTATTTGGGGGACTTTTTACGACAGACCGGACTATATGCCGGAGTCAAAAATTCTTTTTGGTAAATTAATTTATGAAAGAGGAACTTTTAGATTGTTAGGATTGCAATTGGCAGGAAGAGGAGAAGTTACCAGATACGTTGATGTTTTTTCCGTTCTTTCTTCGAAGCATTGTAGCATTTACGACTTAATAGATTTTGAGCATGCTTACACACCAACACATTCAAATCCAATGAATCCGTTGAATTTTTTGGGTGCCATGGCTGTATCTCAAGAAATTGACGGGATTATTTGTGTGAATCCAAGTCAGATTGATTCATTCATAGGGCAAATTCTTGATGTTAGGGAGCAATCTGAAATACAGGCAGAGAAATGTCAGGGAACAGGTATTGAAACTTCCATAGCAGATTACCGTAATATAATTATGGGGTTAAATAAAGATATTCCTGTTTTAGTAGTTTGCCAAAAAGGACCACGCGCTTACGAAGCGGCAAGGTATTGTGTCAGTATTGGTTTTAAGGATGTAAAATATCTGGGTGGCGGCATGCAGTTAGCAAAGCAAATGTTAGACAGAGCGGATTAGTCATGCAATAATTTAAGTTTTTTTGAGTTTTAGGGAGTTAGGGGTTTAGGCATTTAGTGGATTAGGGATTTAATGAATTTTATGATTTTAATTAGTTATACGAGTATTATATGATAAGAATATCGAAAATAATGTTGTTTTTAACGGCAATAAGCAGTATAAATATAATTTGTGCTTTTGCACAGGTTCCACCATCAAATGAAGAATTTGATTCAAAAATTGATAAATTCTATCAGGTTTTGTGGACGGCAAAAGAAAATTATCTTGAAGAAATTGATACTGACGAGCTTGTAACCGAAGCTATCAAAGCGGCATTGGAGAAGCTTGACCCACATTCGATTTATATGCCTCCACAAAAGCTGAAAACTGAAAATGAACGATTTGCGGGGAGTTTTGAAGGTATTGGTGTGCAATTTCAGGTTATTGAAGATACAATAAATATCATATCCGCTATTTCAGGAGGACCAAGCGAAAAGCTTGGAATAACTTCAGGTGATAAAATCGTCAGAATTGAAGGTGAGTCTGCTATAAAAATGGACAGTGATACAATCCAGAGTAGGTTGCGCGGGAAAAAAGGTACTGTCGTTAATATACAGATTTTAAGAAGTGGTGAGTCTGAACTGTTGAGCTTCGATATTGTCCGTGATAAAATTCCTTTATACAGCGTTGATGCTTCGTTTATAATTGATGGAACTGATATTGGTTATTTGTCAATTAACAGATTTATGCAAACTACTCATCGTGAATTTTTAGATTCAATGAAAAAACTCAGCGACATGGGTATGAAAAAACTGATTTTGGATTTGAGAGGAAATCCCGGAGGATATTTAAATCAGGCATTTTTGCTTGCAGATGAGTTTATAAAAAATGGTAATACAATTGTATACACAAAAGGCAGAAAACCTGACTTTGATGAATATTATTATTCAAGACCGGGTGGCAGGTATGAAAATCTACCCATAATTGTTCTTGTTGATGCAGGTTCTGCTTCTGCAAGTGAAATTATGTCCGGTGCAATTCAGGATTTGGACAGAGGTCTGATTGTTGGTGTTACTACGTTTGGAAAAGGTTTGGTGCAGAGGCAATATGACTTACCTGATAAATCAGGATTCCGTATAACAATTGCTCAATATTTTACTCCGTCGGGCAGGAATATTCAAAGACCATACAAAGACAAGTTAAAATACAGAAGTATGACTGACTGGCTCGACCTCAAAGAAGGCAAGAATATCAATCATGCTTTGGAAGAAGCCAAGACAAGCAATCTGGATTCGATGCCTCCGATATACAAAACCAGCGGTGGAAGGAATGTTTTAGGCGGGGGCGGAATAACACCTGACTATGTTGCGAAATATGATACAATAACAAAATTCAGCAGAAATCTCAGGGCAAAAAATCTTAATTTTCTATATTCCAGAGAATATTTGGATAAGAATGAAAAAACGTTTGATAAAACTTACAAATATGATTTTAAAAAATTCTTAAGAGAATTTGTAGTTACAGAAGATATGATTGATGATTTTGAAACTCTGGCAGAGTCCAAAGGAGTTGAATGGGATGATGATTCATTTGAAACTGATGAAAAATACCTGAAATTGTCAATTAAGGCATCAATTGCTCGTTCGGTATGGGGTAATAATGAGTCAACAGCAACTTATCTGCCCATGATAAAGTCGGCAATGAAAGCAATCGAACTTTTCCCTGAAGCAATTAATATTGCAAATCTGGAGAATAATTAGAATTTAAAATAGAGTATTTAGTACAAGTTGAAAAAACCGGAATATTCATATGTAATTGAAGTAGTTCTAACTTTAATTCCATAAAAAAATCGTATTTTTGCTCAATTTTAAATTAATAATATTGGGTAAATGAAAAAAATTGTATTAGTGATAAGCTTGTGTTTCCTGTTGGTTATTCCGCGGGTATATGCTTTAAAATACATAAACAATATTTTTATTGATAAGAAAGAGGTATTTGATTCCACTCAAAGTGACTGGTTTTTTGCCGCCGGCTTTGCCAATTCATTGCATTATACAACCCGTGATTACATAATAGAAGATGAACTGCTTTTCTTTGAAGAAGACACTTTGAATAAAGAGAAAATTTATGAAACGGTAAGAAACCTTAGAAATACCAATCTGTTTTCTGATGTTTCCGCAAGTTTGGATTCATTGGACGAAAGATTTTATGATGTATACATAACAACTCAGGACAGATGGTCAACAATTCCGATTTTCATTTTTGGGACAGGGGGAAACACTACGAATATTGGCGGTGGTATGGAGGAACTCAATCTGTTGGGAACAGGAACTCATGTTAGGTTCGAAGCATACAACAGAAGTGAAAATGATATAGGTTTGCAGGGCGGTTTCTTTTTAACTCAACAACGATTGCTCAGAACGGATTATTACTTTGATTTTGGTTTAACTGCCAATGAATACCGCACAGACCAGGCAATAGTCTTAGGTCAGCCCTTCAGAAATCTTGAAAGTCAGTGGTCTTATGGATTGAGTGCAATCAATTCTTACGGCAGGGATTTTTTGTATAAATCCATTGATGGAATAAAACCCGAACTACAAAGAAACAACTACGAATTGATGCCATTTCATATGAGAGATATTTACCTTTGGCTGGGAAGGTCCTGGTTAAAAAATGACCGTGTGTTTGCTTCGGCTATGTTACAGGTTAATGACGTAAACCGCGGAAGGCAGGAATTTGAAAGAGCTTTTGATAACTCAGGAAAATTACTTGTCTCTTTTTCATCGGTTGCAGAGGATTATTTCCAGACAAGCATGTTGAATACTTATCAGAAGGAAGATGTGCCGATTGGCGGCTGGGGTGCGGCAACACTTGGAAAAATATTCCCGATTGGCTCACTGGGTGAAAGTTATTATTATATAGCCGGGCAGGGTGAGAAATCTTATATGTTCGGCGACTTTTATTTGTTCGGTCAAGTAAGCGGTGCAAGTGCATTCCACATGGGAAACGGTTATTATACTTACGAGGAATTCACGGGTAAAGCTTTTTACAGATTTAGTAAAAACATTCTGCTCGCATCTCGGTTGAGACAGCAAACAGTCTGGAACTGGACTAAGCTGAGGCAATTGATTCTTGACAATGATGGTGGTCTGAGAGGTTACGAAGCTAACAAACTTGCAGGGGACAACAGATTTGTTGTTAATACAGAACTAAGAATGTTTCCCGATTGGCAATTCTGGATTTTCAAATTTTCCGGGGTTTTATTCTGGGATATTGGGACAGTGTGGGAGCAAGATATTAAATTGGTTAAAACTCAGTGGCATAATTCCGCAGGATTTGGAATCAGGTTCTTCAATATGAAAGGAACCGGTGATGACAGTATTTTCCGTCTTGATTTTGCTTTCAATTTTGACGAGGGAAAATTCGGAGGGATAATCTTCACTACTGACCAGTTGTTTTCTGTGTTTGAAAGACATCGTTATAAGTTGCCGCAGGTGTATGGGACGGAGTTTGATTACGAGTAGCTGTTTAGGGGTTTAGGTTTTTAGACTTTTAGTGGTTTAGGTGTTGGAATTTTGTAGTGATTCAACGGAATGAAAGTTAAATTTCTGTTAAATTGAAATAAATTGATTCTTTACAATCTTATGCAATAATATTTTTCCGCCATTCCGCATTCAATCCTTCGATGAAGTCTACGATTACTTCTTTAGAATATAATGCTTGTTTTGTCAGTAACTTTTTGTTGATTAATTTCGTAGTATTCTATAATTTAATAATGTTAAATCATTTTTAACAAATTTGGGTTCATTATGAGTGTTTTGGTTTTGGAAAATGTTGTCAAGTCGTTTGGCAATTTTACTGCTGTTGATAGTATTTCTTTTGAGGTGGAACCGGGAACTATTTTTGGTATTTTAGGTCCTAATGGTGCCGGCAAGACTACTACCATAAGAATGATTACTAATATATTAATGCCTGATACGGGTAAAATATTGCTTTTTGATGAACCTGTTAATCCTGTACATCAGAATAGAATGGGATATTTGCCGGAAGAAAGAGGATTGTATAAGAAGATTAAGGTTATCGAACAGCTTATTTATTTTGCTCAGTTGAAAGGTATGACCCGCAGTGCGGCACAAAAAGCGGCTAATCAATGGTTGTTGAATATGGATGCAAAGGATTGGGGCAACAAAAAGATTCAGGAACTTTCGAAAGGTATGCAACAGAAGGTTCAGTTTATCAGTACGATATTGCATTCACCTGATTTGCTGGTGCTTGATGAACCTTTTTCGGGATTTGACCCAATTAATGTAGAGACTTTGAAAAAGATTATTTCGGATTTGAAGGAAGCCGGCAAAACAATTTTGCTTTCTACACATGTCATGGAACAGGTAGAACAATTGTGTGATAATATCATTCTCATTAATAAAGGTAATATTATCCTTCATGGGAATGTGCAAAAAATTAAGAGAAATTTCGGGAAGGATTATGTTCTGATGGAATTTTCGGGGACTGATGATTTTGTTGATGATTTGCAAAACATTAAATTTATTAACAGGACTAAAAACAGGATTGAGTTTAGATTGAGCAACTCGAATTATACAGCTAATCAGATACTTCAATCGGCTATTGATAAAGGAGCAGAGGTCATTAGATTTGAACTTGTTGAACCAAGTTTGAATGAGATATTTATTGATGTAGTTCAAAAAACAGGAGCAGAAAATGAATAACAAGTCGTCAAAAATATTTACAATTATTAAACATGAATACTTAACGAAAGTTAAAACTAAGGGATTTATTATCGGGACTATTCTCGGACCTTTAGCTTTGGTAATAGTAATCGGTATCATTGTGCTGGTAACAATGTTGTCAATGGATACGGGAATTAAAAAAATTGCTATATTGGATAGATTCGGTCATTTGGGTTCGCAGCTTGTTAATGCTGATACTGCAAGGTATTTCCTTGCGAATCAAAGTGAATCCGAGCTGAAAAGTCAGGTGCTTAATGAAGAAATAGACGGATTTCTAATTATTCCTGAAAATATTTTGGAGGAAAACAAAGCTACGGTTTTTACTCGTGGCGGCGGCGGAATTGGTTTTATCGAATCAATAGAATCTTCTGTCGGACATTTTACCCGTATAGAAAGATTAAAAAAGGCGGGTTTAGAAGAAAGTGTGATTGATATAGTAGAACAAAATGTTAAAATAGAGACTGAGAAGATTACCGAGGAGGGAGTTCAGAAAGACCATACCGAAGCTTTCGCAGTTCTTGGGTATGTCCTCGGGTTTGCAATTTATATGTTCATGTTTATATATGGAAATTTCGTTTCAAGAGGAGTGATTGAAGAAAAGGCAAACCGGATAATTGAGGTTATTGCATCATCTGCTAAACCGTTTGAAATTATGATGGGAAAGGTAGTTGGAATTGGGATGGTTGGTCTGACACAGATTTTGTTCTGGATAATTTTGATGATGGGATTAGTTTATATCGGACAGCCCTTGCTGATGAATATAGTATCAGAGCCGCAGGTTATGACTCAGGGTATGATGACACCGGAGCAGATAGAAGTACAGGCACAATTTGGAATGGCAAAGGATTTTCTGGGTTCGGGTATTTTAATTGCTTTTCTGTTTTATTTTCTTGCAGGATATTTTGTTTATTCGACTATTTTTGCGGCAATAGGTTCTGCTGTTGACCAGGAGCAGGATGCACAGCAGTTGATGACGCCTATTTCTATGATGATAATAATTCCGATGTTGTTCATTAGTGTTGTGATGACAAATCCGGACTCGACCATTTCAGTGATACTATCATTGTTTCCATTTTTTACACCGATTCTTATGATAGTCCGTATAGCGGCTACACAAGTGCCTTTTTGGCAGATAGCTCTTTCTGTTGTTTTGATGTTTTTAACATTTTTTGGCTGCATATGGGTGGCTTCGAGGATTTACAGAGTTGGAATTTTGATGTACGGAAAGAAGCCAAGTTTGAAGGATTTGATTAAGTGGGTGAGATTGGCGAGGTAAGTAATTTGATATATATTTATATTGTACTAAATTTTTGAAATATTCATAATTGAAAGAAATTTTATGTTTATAATAATATTTTTACTAGTGTTATTTACTTCTAATAGTATTTCAAAAAGTATTGATAACTCAGATAAACTAAAAGCCATGCTTGACAATCCTGAATTAATGTTTTCCGAAGATTCTCATAAACCTGATGAAAGCATGCAAGCAGGATTTGTTGCTTTTTTTAAAGTTGAGTTTGAAAATGGCTATGATATTATTAGTGATGACTGGTATTTAACAGAATTAGATTCACACCTTCACATTCAAATGTTCAAGGTGAAATCCAAAAAAACAAACAGAAAATTCAGTTTTATTTTTGAAAAAAGTGGGAATTTTAAAAGTTGGATTCCAAACGGGAACTTCAATCCAAATGATTTATTAAATAATTTCAAATTAGTTTCACACATAATAGAATTCCCTGATTCATTAGAATTTTATTCCAAACAGGATTTAAATGACAGTGAATATAAAAATTATTTGATTACAACAATAAAAGAATTTAATAATAATCATTATTTTTACTACTTTGATTATGGCTATGATTTATATACAGATAAAGTGGTGGATAATGACATTGAAATTCAA
>CAZEHW010000122.1:0-10228 GCA_964511865.1 uncultured Hyphomicrobiales bacterium
GTGCAGGATAGTTGGCTCCTGCGGCTTGTACAAGCTCAGTATTCTTAAATGGCTGTTCACTGTTGCCATATGGCGTTGTCGTGGTTTGTGTTTCTTTCGGCGTTGTCGGACTTACCTGTCCACCTGTCATCCCATATATAAAATTGTTAACAAGAAAAACATTTAAATCAATATTTCTTCTTGCCGCATGAATAAGATGATTTCCACCAATCCCCGATAAATCACCATCTCCGGCTATTACAATAACATGTTTATCAGGTTTCATAACTTTTACTCCTGTTGCAAATGCAATTGCTCTGCCATGAGTAGTATGCAAAGTGTCAACGGCAAGATAGGGAGATGGAATCCATGATGAGCATCCAATACCGGTTACTGCGATAATGTCATTTGGGTCAATTCCCATTTCATCAATTACATTCACAAATATATTTAGGATTGTACCGCATCCACAACCCTGACAAAAAGCTGTTGGCAATATCTCTGTGCGAAGATATTTCAAATGTTTATGCTTATGTATTTCAATTTGATTTGTCATTTATTTTTATAATTATAAAACATTCTTTTTTATTTCTGCAACAATTTCATCAATAGTATGTGAGACACCACCAATCTTTGATATTTTTATAACAGGATTAGATGTAAATCTTTCAATTTCCCTCGATATTTGACCGAGATTCATTTCGGGAACAAATACATTTTTAACATTACTGCATAGTTCTTTTACAATTTTATCGGCAAAGGGCCAAATTGTAATTAATCTTAACATACCAATTTTAACACCTTGTTCTCTCAAACTGTTTACTGCTCCCAATGCAGGCCTGGAAGAAGCTCCATAAGAAATAACCAGATAATCCATATCATCTGTAAAATTTGTTTCATATTTCACAATGTCATCTCTGTTGGAATCAATTTTTTCATAAAGTCTTCCAATAAGAACATCATGAACACTTTGAGTAGAAACATCTCTCATACCATTGCTTTTATGTGTTGAACCCGTAACATGAATCTTATGACCTTGTCCGAATTCAATCATTGGAGGTATTCTTTCCCCTCCGAAAATATCTACTTTATCCTGGGAAATTCTTCTATGAAATATATTAACTTTTTCCGGGTCAGGGAAAACAAGTTTCTCTCTTATGTGTCCGATTTCTCCATCAGTAAGAAATATCACCGGATTTCGGTATTTTTCGGAAAGATTAAAAGCTTCTATCATTAAATCAAATGATTCCTGAATGGAATTAGGACTAAGAGCAATCATTTGATGGTCTCCGTGAGTTCCCCAACGAGCCTGCATAACATCTCCCTGTGCTCCTTTTGTTGCTTGTCCGGTTGATGGACCTGACCTTTGAACATCTACAATGACGCAAGGAGTTTCAGTCATACAAGCATATCCAATATTTTCCTGCATTAGAGAAAAACCCGGACCTGAAGTCGCAGTCATGGATTTACCACCTGACCAGGCGGCTCCAACAATAGCACCCATACTGGCAATTTCATCTTCCATCTGAATATAATAGCCGCCAACTTTAGGAAGTTCCTTTGCCATAAGCTCGGCAACTTCAGAAGCAGGAGTAATTGGATATCCGGCAAAAAAATTACATCCGGCAAATAAAGCGCCATATGCTGCCGCTTCATCTCCTTGAACAAACAAGGTTTTTCCTTTAAAACTGTTTAAGTATTTTTCTTTATCCATAATTTATATTTCTTCAAATAAGTATTACCGCCAACTCAGGACAACTCAACTCACAAATCTGACATCCCGAACAGTCATCTAATCGCTCAGGAATTGGAATATAATATCCCTTGTTATTAATTTTTTCGGAAATATCAAATACATTGGTATTACACAATTCAACACAAATATTACAACCCTTACAAAAATCTTCATCAATGTAAATCTTATAATGCTTCTTTATTTTAGCCATATAATGATAATAGTTTTCGGTTCACAATTTTTCTGTTTAGCAATATAATAAAAATTTAAGTACTTGTCCAAAATAAAATTATATGAAGTAAAAAATTTATTTGAATTAATAATAATATATAAAAATTTGTGGAGTAACATCTTTGAAAACCCCAATAGGAATGTAATTACAAAGCAATTATATACTTTCAAATAATTGAAATAGTATTATAACCAATATTAAGAATTCATTAATCCTGATTACTCTCCAACCATTACGAAAGCACCCCAAAAATAGGGCCAGCGATATTTATTTTTCATATGTATTTGTGCTTCTTTGAATGCTTCTCTCTTATTGCCGGAAGCTAACCAATTGGAATAAAATGTTGTCATCAATTCTCTGGTTGCATAATCGTCGACTGTCCATAAACTCATAATAACAGACTTTGCTCCAGCAACTTCAAAAGCTCTTTGCAAGCCATAAACACCTTCACCGTTTTTAACTTCACCGAGACCTGTTTCACAAGCTGATAAAACAACCAAATCGGTTTTGTCCAGATCTAAATTCATAGCTTCATAAGCAGTCAAAATGCCATTATCATTGTCATCAACATCAAAATTTCCGGCTCCTGAAATTTCAAGAGTAGCACCTGCAAACAATAATCCGGAACGAAGCAATGGATTTTCAATGGCTGATTGTTTATCAACACCAAACATTTTTGAATCCGGATTTTCATCAATATCTTTTAAGAAAAAACCATGAGTCGCGATATGTAATATTTTTGGATTATTGATTTTTTTAACATTAGATTCCTTGGCATTTTCCTTTAAGGATTCCTTTAGTGTCCAATTATTAGCTTTTAAAAGGTTAAAAATTTCGTTTATTTCCTGTTCAGTTCCGGGCAAATCAGTAACCTTTAAAAGTTTAATTTCTTGTTTTGCTTTAGCTATTTTAAAACTATCCCATGGCTTGTTACTTGCTAAATCAAGACTGATCATTTCGGAAGTCTTGTTTGTATTGTCAACCAAAGCAATTTTTTCTTTCGTCTTGTCATAGTCGAAATCAGGGTATCCAAAAAGCTCAGCATAATTTTCTGCTTTAGTTTCAATCATTTTCTCTTTATCTACAATATACCTTGTGTTATGAACAACATGAATATCCAGAGTATCCAATAGATATTTATAATTCGGTAATTGCAAACTTGATAGGTTAATTTGATTATAAACTGCATCCAAAGAGACATAGGCAGATTTGATATCAGTTCCAAGGTTTTCTTCAATTTTTTGCCAATATGCCCAATAAGAATCCCTGTCAAGCAACTGATGTTTAATCATATTTTTATAACATTTTAAATATTCATCTTCGAGTTGTTTACCATTTGATAACAGGACAATTTTAGGACTTCTTTTAGTTTTACCATCAACAATTAAAACAGCATAATATATTGAATCTAACCAATGTTTACTATAATGACGAAAACGGACAATTTCAATAGCTGCTTCACCGGGTTTTAAAAGATTCTGAATTTCAGTCCAGGTAACAGGTTTTTTGGAGTACTCCTGAGCAAACAATTCCGATTCCCTGCTTAACTCTCGTTCAATTAAATTAGCTTTCTTTTCAAACATTCCAATATCTATTTTGCCCTTTTCAAGCTTCTCCTTTGACAAAGAATAAAAAGTAGCTAATTTTTCCTTGACTGAACGCCAGCTCTCAAACTTTTCGATAAGCTGTCGGTCACCACTGTTTAAAATTCTTCTCCTTACTTTATTTGATGCATTTAAAAGTAGTGATTTAGTAGCCAATTGGTTGTCATACATCTCTCCGAGAAGGGATTTGTCTTTGTCCATCCATTTAATAACAAATGAATTGAACTCTTCAAAATTCGGGCTTATGTTGCTGTAAAATCTACCTTTTTCTGATTCACTTAAGGAAGGAAAGAAATTATTTATTTGATTTAAATATTCATCGAGTATTATTATCCAGTTATTTTTAGCTTTTTCATAATTACCCTGATTGTCATATACCCTGGCTAATCTTTGAAGTGTTTTAGTATAATACTGATGTTTTGTTCCGAAATACCTGTCATAAAGAATCAATGCGGTATCGAGCATTTTTTCAGCTTTATCATGTTCTCCCAAAATATCCTTAATATCTGCTAAATTACTAAGGGCATGTGCATATTCAGCAGAATTTTCAGAATAAATATTCCTGTAAATCTCTAAAATTTCAGTATATAGAGGTTCTGATTTTTTAAATTGTTGCAGCACTTTATATAATGTCGCCAGTTCAAACAAAGGAGTAATATAACTTATAATTGTGATTTTATCACCCTCACCAAATTCTCTTTTATAAATGGGTAGAACTTCAAGAAAATATTTTTCAGCTTCCTTTAATTTATTGTCGTCAAAGTAAAGCTTAGCAAGAGCATAATTAGGATTGGCATATTCTGTACTTGAAGTACCATAATTTTGACCAAAAATATCACCGGCAAGTTTTAAGTTTTCTTCAGCTTCTTTAAAACGATTCATTTGATGGTATAAACTGCCTAAGTTCTGAACGGATTGACCGTAAAACGGATGTCCGTCCCCAAAAAACTTTTTAAAAGATTTGGAAGACTCTAAATATAACGGTTCTGCCTTTATATATTCTTCTATTTGTTGATAGAGCAAAGCTAAAAAGTTTTGTGATGCGGCATAGTATTTACTGTCTTTGCCATATTCTTTTTCTGCCTGCCTGATAGCTTTTTGTGCATATTCAATAGCAATCTCATATTTTCCCTGCTGGTACTAGCTACTGGTTTTTTCGTTCAATGTTTCCCATGTTTCCTGAGAAATCAATGTAGTTACTATACTAAATTGTAAGCAACATAAAACTAAATAAAATATTTTCCTTTTCATTTCAGATTTTCTTTTAGTTGATAAATAACATCAATTTAACAGCAAACAAATTCTCCCGGTCTAAATACTTCACAGACTTCAATAAGAATTATCTGCCTTTCTGCCCTTTTTTCTCAACAGGTACCGCTGTTTCATATTCACGGGTTCTTAGCTTATCAATAGCATCTAGGGCTGCACTTTTACATCCCTGTGCGACAGTTCCTATGCGAACTTCCCATGAGTTATCTTCTCTTGGTGTCCAGACCAACTGCTCATAACGGCAAACATCATCAACTCTGATAGTTGTTGTTGCGGGTGACGCAACAATGAACGATTGACATCTTTTTGCAAAAGTTACTACTTTTTGTTCCATAAGAGATGAAAGTTCCAGATAATAACCATCTTCAAACGACTGATAAGCTATATAGACCTTGTCAGGATTCACACCTTCATATCTTATATTAACTGTTTCACCACTCATGACTTGTTCTTTTTGTCCCATTTTAGAAAATACAATTTCTCTGGCAGCTTTGTCTGAAGTTTTCTTCAATGCAATAGGTGAAGAACCGTCAGCCGGAATGATAATACTCTGAGTTACATCAATTGGCTTTGGTTTTGCCTGAGTTGCGTGTGAAGCCAACTCTAAAATATATTCATCCTCAATTCTTGATTCGATATATCTCATATATGTTAATTCTGATTCAGCACCTACATAAATAATCAGATGCTCTTCACATTTTTTCAAAACTTCTCTTTGACCGACTTTATCCCACATGATAATTCTGTCAGGAACATAAGCTTTGGCTTCTTCACCCTGACTATACAATTCCGAATTACTATAAAACAGAATCATAAGGACAATCATCAACAAAATCTTAAAATGTTTTCTCATATCGAACTCTACCAATATATGTTTAACTTGTTATTTTCAAATAAAATTTGTATTTGCATTAATTATTTTTCATTAATATAACTATTTTTCTTCTTTTTTGGAACACTCAATTGTAGGAGGCTTTTCTAAATTTAATTGTCTTAAATAAATACTCAGCTTTGCTCGGACAACAACTGCTTCATGAACATCTTTATAAGCTTTTGACCTGACCCTGAAATAATTCTTGTCAAGAGAGGACATATAGTACTTCTCAATGTAAACATCGTTTGCTCCTCTTGTTGTCAGGTAATCAAGTACTGATTTAGATTTTAATTCATTTTCATCGGAATAAATCAATACAAAGCAACCTTCAACCAAATCTTCAACTTTAACTTTCTCCTTCATCGGAGTTGAAATTTCAACGACAACCAATCTGTTGTATAACCGTCCTTCTGGTAAGTTGATGTCAAATAGTTCAACATAACCACGACCAGTTGCGGATGTTCTTGATTCGTTCAATTTTTTCTTTTCTTTCAGGTAGCTTGCTAATTCCCTGGCTCTTGCATCGCTTAAAAGTCTATTTGTATTAGCATCCCCCCTTTTATCAGTATAACCGGTAATGGATATTTTGGAATTGAACGGGTCAAACTCGACCTCGTCCAGGAATTTTGAAATACTCCTAATATCCCTGCTAACGTCTTTGTCATTGAAAAGATAATAATACATTCTAAAGGTGGAATCACTTTCTTCGGGTTTTCTTTCAGGGTCGAACTTAACATAATTGAACTGAAGACTTTTATCACTACTTGCGGTTTCACCGTTTCTATCTTTAACTTCTAAAGTATATTTTAAAGTTTTAATATCCGGATTTATCTGGTTGGCAGTGGCTCCTGCAAACCAACTTGTAAATTCAGGTAATCGGTCTTTATCTGCCGGAACTTTTTCAGAAACCTCATGCAATACTTTGGCATCCTGTGAAACTAACAACTTCCATGAATCTATTTTCGTTAAAGGCATTACATCAAACAGAAAATCAATTCTGGGGCGGTTCATTCTTAATACAAGATTATTAATTTTTACAGGTTTTAATATTTTCATATTTGCGGTGTCTATAACAAATTCAACTCTGCGGTATTCGTCCAGTAATGATTTATCAGAAGAACGTGCTATATCAGGAGCTAAATTGTAAACCTGCTTTTTAATTCTAAAGTCCGGAATCTGCCAAATACTTTTCAAATAATCAGCGACTGAGTCTATTCTATTGTCAGGTAAATCAGGTTTATTGGATTCACTGCCACCCATGTTATAACTTTGCAAAACAACATTTGCAAAAGGATTGACAGATAAACGGTATCCTAATATATTCAAAACATTATAATAAGTTTTTAAAATATCATTTGCATCGCCAACTTTTTCTTCTGAGTAATTAACTGCCTCTCCGACATCTTTATATTTTATATACCTCCCTGGAATCGAAGAACTCTTCTCATCAAAAAATACATAATTCAGAATTGCTTGTTCCGTTATGGATTCTGATTCTTTGAGTTCCACATCCGAGTTTTCTGCAGGTAAGCCGGATGTCAAAATTGGTTCGGCTTTTACATCGGCATACAAAAATTGAATACATTCGCCGATTTCATTCCTGCGAAGATTTCGTTCGGGACATGGGGGCCATTCGCAATCACCTTTTTTATTAACAAACATACCTTTACGGCACTCACATTCGCCGTCTTCGTTCCTGATTTGTCCCGGAGCACATGGCAGTTCTTCGCAGTTGCCCTGAGCATTCCTCGTCATACCCGGAGGACATTTTCTGTCACCAATGTATTTACCGGCAATCCCGAATCTGATTTGACTTACTTTCCAATCAATATCACTTGTAACACCCATTAATCCCAGATTATAAAACACCTCAGGACTTATAAGATAACGGGGTGAAATGGGTATATCCCAACTACCTCCAATCACTCCTCCAAGTTGAACAAGTGATGCATTTGTTATAGCTTGATTATTGGTAATTTTATTTCTTTCGGTTGTACCATCTGAAAATTGAATTTCACTTTTATTCAAAATCTGTTCATTCTGATTAAAAGTTGCAGTCATAAGGTACCCCAAATTAATACCTGCATGAATATTTAAACCCTTGGCTACCTGATAAGTAAATAATGGCTCAAGTGCTATAGTTGCAAGATTAGCATCCAAAGTAAATTCCAAATTTGCCAAAACCGGCTCTCCATCAGTTCCAACCCATTCATCCTCAGTTGATTTAAAACTACCGCTCAACTGATGATACCCCAAACGGAACATAATACTCATCACCGGAGACATCGAATATTCATAAAAACCACCAATATTGATTCCGGAACCGGACTCGAACAACAAAGGACTTTTTTCTGAAGTACCAAGAGGGAAATCTGTTATTCTGTAGAAGTCGGTTGCACTATGCATATTTATTCCATAGTTAAAGAAGCCACCATATTTTGGTGCATAATATCCCAATGAATCCTGCCTTCTTTGAACTTCCTGCACAGATTGTGCGTTCAAACTTATGTTTAACAAAATCAAAAATAAACTAACTAATACAACTTTTCTCATCTATTATCCTGTTATATTTTATTTTCCAATTTAAAATTTCCAATTATATCAATATCAAATTTCATACCTTAAAAAACAACTCACTACTTAATTATCTGCAGAGCTTTTGCTTCTTTCTGATAAGTTGTTTGCAAAATCAGAAGATATGGACCGGACTCAAAATCAGACATATCAATTAGTTCAGTATTGTCTTCCTGCTTCACCTCACCTTCAAAGATTTTCTTCATTATCTGCCCATTAACATTAGTGATGTATATGTTTATCCAGCTATCTTTTTCTATAGAATAATCCAATCTGAAGGACTCACCCGCAGGATTGGGTATAATCGCTGAAGTCAATAAACCTGGCTTTTGACCATAAAGACGTGGTCCACCTTCCTGATTAACTTTAATTTTTATTTCAATATTATCAATGCCAATGTTTGAATTAATTTCCTGCCCAGTCCTCCATGCTTTGACATTGTTGAACTGCAGCTCAGTACTTTCTTCACTGCCTACAGTTGTCTTAAAGTCAAGCGTAATCAGGGTTGAACCCTGTGATACATTATCAGGGTCAAAACTAATGCTTAGAGGTATTGTCCTCCGGTGGTTTAATACTGTTCCCATCGGAGTACCATTAATTGGATAAAGTAAAGATGCATTATACACAAGGTCAGCAGTTACTTCATTAATTCGTTTTGTTTTAACATCATTAATATCTCCAATTTTAATGGCTATTTGAATTTCCTTCCCTGGTGCAATTTCACCTTTTTCAGAAGGTTCTGTTGAAAAAGAAGCTGAAGCCGCAGTAGCTCTGAAAGAAAGTGTTGACGAATGAAATGATTCGCAATTTGGTGTTGCAACATCTGTTACAGTTACAGTATAAACACCTCCCGTTTCAGGATATATTCTTTGGTCATTCCTGCCCTCTACGATATCTATCATTGTTCCATCCCTGTACCATGTATTGCCTGTTGGAGAAGATGACTCCAACCAAGATGTGTCTTGGGGTGTCGGTCCGGGAATTATTGTAGGTGCGAGCGGAACCGATACTACAGTTAATTCAACAAAAGCCATTCCGGGGCAATTCCCGATTTTATTATCAGTATAAAACTCTATCCTCCAAGTTCCCACACCTGCAACCTGAGCATTAAAAATTTTATTTGTGTTATCCACACCCTTGCCAACAAAAGTTCCAGGTTCGGGTACTTTATCTGACAAATCAAAATCCGTTACACTTTCACAAATTTCAGGATCAGGAACAATAAAACTTGTAGTAGGTGCAGGATTTATAGTTATATTTTGCTTTGCTTCATTCGTACATCCTGTTACATCATCGGTATATGAGAAAGTGATTTCATGTGTTCCCTGACCTGCAATTGCCGGATCTAAAATGTTACCTGATACTGAACCATTGGGACCGGAGTATGTTCCGTCAACTTTGTTCCCGTCTAAGCGTCCGCCGGTTAATTCAAATGGAAAATAACTTTCACAAAAGACTGTAGAGTCGAGGGCTAACGTTACATTTGGCAAAGCAGAGACCGTTATTGTTTTTGTAATTGAATCAGTGCAATATGGCTCTACATCGCTTGAATATGTATAGGTAATAGGATAAGTGCCTGCTCCGCCTGCGTCTTCTCCTGAGAAAATATCACCTGTTACACCGGGACCAGAGAAAACACCACCGGGAGGATTGACAGTTACCGTGCTTAAATCAAATGGAACATTAGGACAGACAGGGTTTGTAAAGTCATCCATAGTAACAACCGGCAAATCATAAATATTTACCTGGAAAGTCCTCTGAGTTGGGACTTGAGTTGCAATAATTGTTTGCTCTACTGTAAATTCTCCGGGACCAGGATCAGTCCAGCGGATATCCATTTTAGCACCGCTTGTTGATGACAAAAATGTACCTCCCTGGCAATTTGTCCATTTATATGTTTTTGTTGTATCATCAGTAAAGATATAATTATAAGTATTATTGACACAAACGTCAAGCGGTCC
>CAZEHW010000123.1:0-10219 GCA_964511865.1 uncultured Hyphomicrobiales bacterium
TTTTATCAACTATTTGTCTTTATTCTCAGGCAGGAATGAGATTTGAGGAGTTATCAAAAAGAATAGAAAAATATTATTCAGAGCCCTTGCTTAACGATATTAAGGAACAATTACCTCAAGGAACTGATTATCGTATTTGGGGATGGGACGTTGGTGATTTTTCCGGTGACAGCTATAACGACCTTGCTTTATCGGTAAAATTATCCGGTGATAAGAAGAAAACAAATTATGTTTTTCTATTTGTAGACCTGGACGGATATTTAACTAAAGTTGCAGAAATTCCTTTTGAATATGTTGAAATGCCTCTTGAAATTGGAGTTGTTATAAGGTACGGTATTTGTAATATAACCAAAAAACGTGAGAGATTTAACTGGATAATCAGAGGATTCAAATTTGATAACGGCGTTCTTATCCAGCAAGATGATTTCGAAACGGAGAAAATTGGCAAATATACTCATGAGAAGACTATTGATTATCTGACTTTAAGAACTAAGGAAAGATATATTATAACCAACAATAGTACGACAGTGTATTCAACAGACCATTTAATTATACCATCATACTTCAGAAGCAGACTGATTTACAAAGGGTATCAGGATAATACTTTCAGCAACTATATTGATTATGTTAAATCCGGTGCCTATTACTGGTTTGGGGATGATGACTGTTCTTTTAAAGTCAGTTCTGCCTACGATGACAAATATCTTTATTTTACAATTGATGTTAAAGACCAGGAAATAGTTAACCCAAGATGTGATACTTGTTGTGGTGATAACGTTGAAATTTGGTTTGATGTTAGCCAGGAGGCAAAAAAAGGAGACAGATTTGTTGAACGTAAAGGCGATAACCTGAAGTTTAGAAAGAAAGTTGAAGCAGGTATATTTTCAATGAATATTTTTCCAGGGGATTTTAAGACTAAAAGAGCTTATGTTAAAGATATAAGCACTACTGATAATCTATATAATTTCCAGAGAGAAGAAATTAATAATATTAAAGCTGTTTCTTCATTAAGAGAGAATGGTTATGTTCTTAAGATTAAAATACCATTTCTTTTAATAGGATATAAAGCTCCGTTACCTGAAAAGCAGGTAACAACTGAATTCGGTTGTACTGTATTAGTGCATGATATAGATAATCCTTTCCGACCTGAAGAGGAAACAGAATTAGCAACATCTGCTTTTGATAAAACTGACCCTGCAACTTATGGGACTTTACTTATCATCCCAATGAATCAGTGGTTTGGTTCAGCAAAAAATGTATATAAGGAAAGCATAGTTAAGTCCTTATCAGAATTCGGGTTTTAGGTGGCGAGTTGATATATCTTTTTTATTGCTAAAACATTGATTAGTTTATATACTTTATGTATAATTATTACTTAACAAGATTTTTAACAACTTATTCACAACACAAATAATGTACAAAAATTGATTTTCACTAATATAAATTGTATTTTAGTTGTGTTTATATTATAAAAAAATTTAATTTTGCAACTTATTCTTTGAAATGGAAATAATAAATAATGATGAAGATGACTTGATGGGTAAACCACCGATTGATAATAATAAAAAAAATCGGAAGGTGGCAAAAAATCAATCTAAAGTTAATGTAATGCAAGAGTTAGCTCCATATGCATCCTTAGGATTGCAATTAGTTATAACAATTCTTGTTGGAGCATATGCCGGATGGTGGATTGATGGAAAATACGATACAAGTCCTATATTTTTGATTATTTTGACTTTTTTGGGTGCTACTGTAGGAATGGTGACATTTATTAAAACTGCAGTCAAGCGAAAGAAGTAATTAATTTAAGTTAGCAGAAATATGACTAAAGCTATAATAATTGCCTTTGCCATAACTTTTTTGAATGCTTTGTCTTTATTTATTATTTATAATATAGCATTGACAAAAGATTGGGGAGGTTTTAACAAACTGATTTTCGGTTCAATGGTAATACGTTATGCAGTAACATCAGGACTGGTTTGGTTTTGTGTAAGTTATTTGGAATTAAATGTATTAGCTTTTGCGTTAACTTTTCTTATCTCAACTTTTTTTTTATTGATTGCTGAGATTTTGATTATTCATAAAAAAAGTTTGAATGTTAAGAAATAGTTTGTAAAAATTTTGATTATTAGGTTAAATTTGTAGAATACAATATTTGTGAAAAAGTGAATTGTTAATAGTGAAATTTAAGGTTAATTTATGGCTGATGAAATGATACAAAATAAAAGTGCCGGAGACGGAACTAATAATATTGAACACTCAACAATCGATGCTCAACAGCATGGACAATCAAAAGGTCATAGCGAAATGACTGCTGATGAGGTGTTCCCGACACTTCTTGGAAATAATTTAGGTGACCATAGGGAATTTTCATGGTTAGGAATTCATATATGCGAATTGCCTGTTATAATTTATGACAAACAAGAAGGACTTCACATATATTCCTCAACCAGTTCAATGGTAGCCGATGGAAAATTTACCATGAAAATTCATGGCGAAGAACATGGCTACAAGTTTGCCGAAAAATCCGACCTTAATCCCGGACATCTTATGCATTGGAAAGCACCTATTGTGAAAACTTCGACAATTCAACCGGCAAAAGAAAACCATGAATTTTCTGCCGAAGCAGTAACTCTTGATTTATCAGTTACTTCATTAATGGTTTTTCAATGGATTGCTATGATTTTAATATTGACAATATTTGGTATTGTTGGCAGGAGATACAAAAAGAATCCAACAAAAGCTCCACATGGAATCCAAAACGCAATCGAAACTTTAGTAGTATTCATAAGAGATGAAGTGGTTACTCCAAATTGTGGTTCCAAAAGAGCGGCAAAAGGACTTTTACCTTATTTCATTGCTCTATTCTTTTTTATTTTCGTTTTGAACCTCCTTGGTTTAATTCCCGGAGGACATACTGCTACAGGTGCATTGGCAGTAACAGGAGCATTAGCTATAATTGCATATTTTGTAATTAACATTACCGCTATAAGGGAAACAGGTATTGGAGGATGGTTGCATCATCTTTTAGGAGGAGCACCAATTTGGCTCTCCCCTATTATGATACCAATTGAGATAATTTCTATGTTAGTTAAGCCCTTTGCATTGACGATACGTCTTTTTGCGAATATGACAGCCGGACACGTAGTGTTACTTTCTCTTGTGGGTTTGATATTCTTTTTTAAGATTTCGATTGGAACAGGTGTTGGATTGGCAATAGCACCTATATCTGTAGCGTTTTCAGTTTTTATGTATTGCCTTGAATTGCTTGTTGCTTTGTTGCAGGCATATATTTTCACTATTTTAACAGCAGTGTTTGTCGGATTGGCAATAGGTGAACATGCACATGAGCACGAAGCGGCTCATCAGCATTGAGAAAGTTTAATTAGTTTAATTAGTTTAATGAGTTCAATTTAGATAATAAGTTTGAAAGTAAAATTTAATTAAAATAAATGTTCTTTAATATAATATAGTTTTATTCAATTTTTTTTTGGAGGAATAATGGATTTAGGAACTCTTGGAGCAGGTTTGGGTGCTGGTATAACAGTAATTGGCGCCGGTTTGGGTATTGGACGTTTAGCAACAGCAGCATTGGAAGCCGGTGCACGTCAACCTGAAGTTGCAGGCGATGCAAGAACAACCATGATTATTGCAGCAGCTCTTATCGAGGGCGTTGCTTTGTTTTCATGCGTTATTTGTATGTTGTTAGTTGTTATGAAATAATTACTATTCATCCTTAATTCTTAGGATGAAAATTTAATTGGCGTACACTTTCTATGGTGTACGCCCGATTTTAAATAATGATAATTCACAAAAAATAAACAGGACAAGTAATGGAAAGTATTATGAATATTGACCCGGGTCTCATTGTATGGACTCTGGTAAACTTTGGCATATTCCTAACATTAATTTTACTATTAGGAACAAAACCAATTTTAAACGGCTTAAATGCCCGTGAAAACAAAATCAAGGAATCTATTGAAGCTGCAGAAAACGCAAAAACTGAAGCACAAAAACTATTTCAGGAAACTGAAAAGAAACTCAGCCAGGCACAAAAAGAAATGAATGAAATTATTGCAAAAGGCAGAGAACAAGCAGAAAAAATAATTACTAAAGCATCTGATGAAGCAGAAGCGATTAGAAGACAAAAAGTCGAAGATGCTAAATTCGAAATCGAGAAGAGTAAAGAAAATGCCATAAAACAACTACGAACAGAAGTTGCTGATTTGGTTGTTCTTGCTACCGGAAAAATTCTTGATGAAACTTTGGATAAAGACAAACATTACAAAATGATTGAACAGTACATAGATATGCTTCCAAATAATTAATAATGAAAAGGATATGAAAGAATACAAAGTATCTCATCGCTATGCAAAGGCACTTATAGAATCTGCAAAAAAGGAAGGTGTTGTTGATATAATTAGCAAAGACTTTGAGTCAATTAAAATGACTTTTCTAATGTCAAAAGAACTACGGCATTTTGCCGGTAGTCCTGTTATTCAGCTTTGGCGTAAGAAAAAGGTTTTCAACGAGATTTTTCACGAAGAAAATATCAGTAAATTGACAATGGAATTTTTAATACTTCTTATTGACAAAAGAAGAGGTGACCTTATTTTAAGTATTATTAGTGAATTTGAAAAGCAATATGATTTATTAAATAATAGGTTACCAATTAAGGTTGAATCTGCTATAGAACTTGACGACAAAATAAAAAATCGGATAATTAAAAATGTTGCCGACAAAACAAAAATGGAAATTATTCCTGAATATGGAATAAATCAAGATTTAAAAGGCGGAATAATGGTAAGAATAGATGATTGGGTTTTTGATGCTTCCATTAAAAACCAACTAAAAAGATTAAAAACACAGCTTATTGATGGCTGATTAAAAGTTTAAAGTCTAATAATAGTGGAAAAAGAATTTAATATTATAAAGTATAAGTAAAGGAATGAATTATGGTAGATGTTCGTCCGGAAGAAATTTCTGCGATATTAAGACGCCAACTATCGGGTTTTGAAAAAGAAGCTGATATTTATGAAGTAGGTACAGTACTTCAGATTGGTGACGGAGTTGCAAGAGTTTACGGTTTAACGAAAGTTATGGCATCGGAATTAGTGGAATTTCCGAATGATGTTTTCGGTATGGTCCTGAACCTCGAGGAAGATAACGTTGGTGTTATGCTTTTTGGAGAAGACAGCTTGGTCAAGGAAGGTGATATTGTCAAGAGAACAGGAAAAATTGCTTCTGTTCCGGTAGGTAAAGAATTATTGGGACGAGTTGTGAACCCTTTGGGGATTCCAATAGACGGTAAAGGTCCAGTTAATACAACTCAAGCTCTTCCTATGGAAAGAAAAGCACCCGGTGTGTTACCGCGGCAACCTGTTAAAGAGGCAATGCAAACAGGTATTAAATTTATTGATGCTTTGATTCCAATCGGAAGAGGGCAAAGAGAATTGATTATCGGTGACCGCCAGACCGGTAAAACAGCTGTTGCATTGGATACAATTATTAATCAAAAGTTTACGCATACGGAAGAAGCCAAAAAGCTGGGAATTGACCCTGTTTATTGTATCTATGTTGCTATAGGTCAGAAAGGTTCAACAGTGGCACAGGTAGTGAGTTACCTTGAAGAGTTTGGAGCAATGGAATATACTACTATAGTAGCTGCAAATGCATCTGACCCTGCACCATTACAGTTCATTGCCCCATATTGCGGCTGTTCGATGGGAGAATATTTCAGGGATAACGGAATGCACTCATTGTTGATTTATGATGACTTATCAAAGCAGGCAGCGGCTTATCGTCAGGTATCATTGCTTTTGAGAAGACCTCCCGGACGTGAAGCATATCCCGGTGATATTTTTTACTTGCATAGCAGACTTTTAGAGAGAGCTGCAAAATATTCAGATGCTAATGGTGGTGGTTCTTTAACGGCTTTACCTGTTATTGAAACTCAAGCAGGTGATGTTGCCGCATACATTCCGACAAATGTTATTTCTATTACAGACGGTCAGATATATCTCGAGCCAAACCTGTTTAATGCAGGTATAAGACCGGCTATAAATGTTGGTATCTCTGTCTCTCGTGTTGGTGGTAATGCACAGATTAAAGCTATGAAAAAAATTGCCGGACCTTTAAAATTAGGATTAGCTCAATACAGGGAACTGGAAGCATTTGCTAAGTTTGGTTCTGACCTTGATAAATCAACGCAACAGCAGTTGAGACGAGGTGCCAGATTAACTGAAATATTGAAACAGCTACAATTTGCTCCTATACCTGTTGAAAAACAAGTTGTTTTGATATGGACAGCAACTAAAGGATATTTGGATGATTTGAAAGTTGAATCTTTGTCAAGATATGAGAAAGAATTGTATGAATTTTTAGATAATTCATGTCCTGAATTATTGGAAGAAATAATTACTAAAAAGGAAATGACTGACGATTTGGTAGCGAAACTTGAAAAAGCTGTTAAGCCATTTGTTGAGAATTTCAAGAAAACAATGTAGTTAATTGGCAATTGAAATTTGACAATTGATAATTATAAAAAAAGAAAAATATGTTAGTATTAACGGGCGGAGCCGGATTTATAGGTTCATGCTTTCTAAAGAAGCTGAATGATGAAGGTATTAGCGAAATTATAGTAGTTGACCGCCTGGGAGAAGGTGAAAAATGGAAAAATCTTGTTGGTAAAAAATTTGCAAGATTTATTCATAAGGACAACTTTCTCGAGCAGCTCTTTGACAGTAGTTTGGAAGAAAATATTGAAGCAATCGTTCACATAGGAGCATGTTCTGCTACAACTGAACGTGATGCTGACTATATGTTTGAAAATAACCTTAATTATAGCATTGAACTTGCTACTTATGCGGCTGAAAATGACATCAGATTTATTTATGCAAGCAGTGCGGCAACTTATGGTGATGGTAGTCAAGGTTATTCGGATGAAATTTTTGAAGATTTGAGACCTTTGAATGTTTATGGTTTATCAAAAAACCTTTTTGACAACTGGGTTATAGACCATGGGTTAGAATCAACTTTTACAGGTTTGAAATTTTTCAATGTTTTTGGTCCTAATGAATACCATAAAGGTGAAATGGCAAGTATGATTTACAAATCATTCCTGCAAATTGAAAACCTTGGTAAAGTCCGATTATTTAAATCTAATAATCCTGACTATAAAGATGGTGAACAAAAACGGGATTTTATATATGTCAAAGATGCAATTAAGGTTCTTTGGAAGATGATAAGTATGAAGAATTTTTCCGGTATATATAATTTAGGTACTGGAAAAGCGAGAACATGGAATGATTTGGTTAATTCAGTATTTCAAGCTTTGGATAAAGAGCCGAATATTGAATATATTGATATGCCCGAATCACTAAAAGGTCAATATCAAAACTTTACTCAAGCTGATATGGGAAAACTTCATAGAAAATAGTATTGACGATTATGTTAAGAATTACCTGATTCAGGATTGGAAATTCTTGTAATTAATAATTAAAAATTAAAAAATTTAGAGTTTTTTGAAAGTTTTAGAAAAACATTTTCAATTTTAAATTTATATTTGATTTTAAATTTTAAATTGTTTAAAAAAAGGAATAATAATTTAGGGATATAAAAGATGCCAACACTAAGATCAATAGGAAGAAGAATAGTAGCTGTACAAAATACTGCAAAAATAACTCAGGCAATGAGAATGATTTCTGCAGCACAATTAAAACGTGCTCAAAATAATATTGAATCGGCAAGACCATATGTTTTAAAATTATCTGATATTTTGGGTAATTTAGTAGAAGCAGTTGGAGAAGATTACAATCATCCTCTTATTGACAAACGTAAAGATGTTAAAGGAATAACTCTGATTACAATTGCCTCAGACAGAGGTCTCTGCGGAAGTTTTAATAATAATCTTTTTAGATTTGTTTTAAATTATATCAATAATGACCTTTCTAAAGAGTTTCCGGAAGCAAAGATAAATATGATTACCGTTGGTAAAAGAACAGGACAATTCTTTAAAAAGCAAGATGTAGAAGTCAAAAAAGATTATTCAGGCATTTTCTCCAATCTTAATTTTGCTGTTGCAAAAGATATAGTTAGTATTGTGAAATCCGAATATATGGAAGGCAAAGTTGATAAGGTTATTATAGCATTCAATGAATTTAAAAATGTTATCGTCCAAAAACCTAAATTAATTCAATTATTACCAATTGAATCAACCCAAGAAAAACCCGTTAAAAAAGAGAATGAAAAAGCTTTAGCGAATCTCGATTATATTTTTGAACCGGAACAAAAGTCAATTTTGGATGAATTACTGCCAAAACATGTTGATATTCAGCTTTGGAGGACATTACTCGAATCGTTTGCGGCTGAGCAAGCGGCAAGAATGATGGCAATGGAAAATGCAACCAAAAATGCCAATGACCTTATTAAACATTTGCAACTTGTATTTAACAAAGCACGTCAGGCATCAATTACAAAGGAAATGCTTGAAATAGTCAGTGGTGCTGAGGCATTGAAGAAGTAAAGTATTGTATTTTAATTGTAAAAAGCCCACAAATTGTGGGCTTTTTTTAGCTTTTATTGATTTAGATTTATAATTTATGGAATGTATTTATTATAAGGAATTAGACGAAAAATCTGAAATAATTAAAATTCTTAGCAATACTAATAAGGAACAAATTAAACATTTAAAAGCTCTCAGATTAAAAACCGGAGAAGATATATTACTGTCCAACGGCAAGGGTCTTTGTGCTTTTTGTTCTCTTTCAGATTATTCGAAATCGGAATATATCTTTAAAGTAAAAAAATTACTAAATAATCATGGAGAACTACATTATTCCCTTGGTTTAGCTTTAGGTATTTTAAGCGATAAAGCCAGATTAGAGTTTGCTCTTGAAAAAGCTGTGGAATTAGGTGTTACAGACTTTTTTCCCTTAATTACTAAATACACGGAAAATAAAAAAATAAACCTCGAAAGATTGAATAGCAAAGCTATAGCTGCGATGGAACAATCAAAAAGAGCTACAAAAATTAATATCCATCCACCTATTGAGTTTAAAAATATAACTGAGTTTACAGGTGGATATGATAATATTATACTTGCTGATGAAAATGGCGAAGACCCTGAAAATACTAATAATTTAACATCAACACTATGTTTTGTAGGTCCTGAGGGAGGATTTAGCAATGATGAAATAGAAATTATTTATAATCTGAAAAAATTCTGCTCATGGAAATTAGCAAATCGTAGATTAAGAGCTGAAACAGCAGTTGTGTCCCTATTATCTTTTGCATCAATTAAGATGAAATTAGCTAAAAAATAAGTATATAAATGTTAAAGGTAATTATTTAGTCTCAGGTTTTTTGGAATAAGATTTTTTTTTTGTTATTATTTACATAAATTGCTTAATTGAATAACAACGAAATACGAAATATGAAGAAATTACTGTCAGTACATTTTGGAGAAAAAAGAACATATTTTACAATATTAGAATCTACACTTAAAGGTTTAGAACTAAAGTATATTAATTCTGATAAATTTATTCCTGAACTCGAAGGATTTGATTTACAAAGTTATTATTCAGATTCACTAAAACCTATAACAGATGAATTTATATCAGATATTGAAGGAATTAATTTAGTTTTACCATCGTATTTATACCATTATTCAATCATCCCTCAGCCCAAGGAAATAAACCTTGAAGATTTACGAAAACTATGCGAGCTTGAAATTCGCTTAAATTTTCCAAATAATGCTTACGAAGATTTTTCAGTAGATGCCTATCCCCTTTTTAGTAGTAATGGAAGTAATAAATATATCATGGCTGTTTTTTTTCGTAATTCAATTATCGAAAATTGTAAATTTTTATTTTCAGATTTGAATTTACCAATTGAAAGAATAATGCCACCCCCAATTGCTTCATTAACCTCATTAATATTTAATTATCCTGAGATAATCCAAAAAAATACTGCTTTGATTTCTTTTGGAATTCATAGTATGGAATTCTCTGTCTTTTCAAATGGGAAAATAGTTTATCATTCAAATTTTGTTGATAACGATAAATCTATTTTTTATGAAATCATTAAGAATGAATTTGAAAAAGCTGAAGAACTAATTACTGATAGAATTCAGTACTTGTTTTTAATGGGTGAATCTTTAACACCGGAAATAATTGATGAATTTAAACATCAGTTTGATAAATACAAACTGAGTGTTAAC
>CAZEHW010000124.1:0-10160 GCA_964511865.1 uncultured Hyphomicrobiales bacterium
ACAAATCTAATGGTCATGGCAGGAGAGAAGAAGGTTACGATGCTGTTTCAAGACAGTCCAATCTTCTAGTCATTGCACAAAAGACTATGCCTGTTACTGAATTAAAGGACAAATTGAGAGAGGAATGCAAAAAACAAAACCTTGAATATGGTCTATATTTTGTTAAAGTTCAGGGAGGATTTACCTTCACAGGAAGAACTATTCCTAATTCTTTCAATGTACTACCGCTATTAGTATATAAAGTTTTTACGGATGGTAGACCTGATGAGATTGTTAGAGGTGTAGATTTAATCGGAACTCCACTTACAACATTTTCAAGCATTTTTGCGGCAGGAGATGATTTAGGTGTATTTAATGGAACGTGCGGAGCTGAATCAGGTGGAGTACCTGTTTCTGCTGTGTCACCAAGTTTACTCGTTCAAAAAATTGAGGTTCAGAAAAAATCTAAATCACAAGCAAAATTACCAATATTACCTGCTCCGGGTGATGATGAAAATCAATAGTAATTTGAAAAAGTTTTTAAAATAGAAAATTAATTTATGGAGATTTTTATGTTTAGAATTAAATTTATTAAAACATTATTTTCAGTTATCATTTTATTGTATTCAATTACTTTCGCAAATCCTGATATTGAGATTCGTCAGGCTATGAGAGACGAAATTAAGAGAACTATGAATCAGTTATATCTGGAAACATTAGAAAAACCTTATTATGTTGAGTATTATTTAACATTTTCGGATGTTTCTTCTGTTCATGCAACTTTAGGTGAAATTACGGAATCCGACAATGACAAAAATGTTAAACTGAATGTCGGTTTGAGAGTAGGGGATTATAAATTTGACAATTCAAATTATCTTGATTTTGGCTTCAGATTTTTTGGCAGTGGAGATGACGAAGAAAATTTCAGAAGCAGAAATATGCCAATCGAATTAGATTACAAATCTCTTCGTCGTGAATTGTGGCTTGCAACTGATGCCGCATATAAACAGGAATCTGAAGTATATTCAAAGAAGATTGCGAGTTTGAAGAACAGAATGAGGAAAGACACAACTCACGATTTTTTGAAGATTCCTGCAGAAGTTCTATTTGATACATCTGCAATTCCTCAATTTGATAAATCAAAAATCGAAAATATTTGTAAAAGTCTTTCAGGCGTCTTTAAAGCATATCCAGAGATATTGCAATCAGCCGCAGGAACTGAATACATTCCTGAAAAAACCATTTATATCAATAGTGAAGGCAGAGAGTTTACCCGAACAGAATATTATCTGGGATTGGAAGTAGTTGCTTTGGCACAGTCTGATGATGGTATGCTTTTAACAGATTATTACACATTATTTGCAAAAAATCCTAAAGACTTGCCTTCTTTGGATTCTATGATAAAAGCAGTAAAACTGATGGCAGAGAATTTAAAGAAGCACAGAAATGCAGGAGTACTTGAAGAATCATATTCGGGACCTGTGTTATTTGAAGGACAAGCGGCCGCTCAAATCTTTGCGCAGGTATTTGCTCCGAATTTAGTTACTCAAAGAATGCCAATTACTGAAAGAGGTATTCAGGAAAGTGACAGGTTTACAGCTTTTCAGACAAAAATTGGAGGCAGAGTTTTACCCGAATTTATGAGTGTTAGCGCAAAACCTGATATTGAAAATTATAAAGGTGTTGAATTATTTGGCTCTTTTAAGATTGATGATGACGGAGTAAAACCCAAAAATGTTTCACTTGTTGATAAAGGTTTCCTCAAAAATCTCCTGTCTTCGAGAGTTCCAACAAGAAGAGTAAGAGAATCAAACGGACACAGACGAGGAGGTGCACCAATGATAAGCAATATTTTTGTTGAGGCTTCCAAAGAACAGCAGAAAAATCACAAAGATTTGAAAAAAAGGATGCTTGACTTATGCAAGGATAGGGAGCTTGAATTTGGTATAATTGTCCGAAAAGTTTTAGACCAAAATATTCAATATACAACATTATCAAGGATTTCTGCGGGAAATTATCCCGTAAGCAGAAGTGATAAAGAAACAACCCTGATAGAAGTTGTAAAAATTTATCCTGATGGCAGGGAAGAACCAATCAGGGGAGTAAAAGCTAAAGGATTTGGAGTTTCAACTTTCAAAGATATTTTAAATGTTGGAACAGGGAATTATCTTTTGAATTATCTTTCTCCATCAGTTACTTCTTCATATTATAGCGGAGGAAGTCAATGGGTAGGTTCAACAATAATTTGTCCTGATTTACTTTTTGAGGATGGTGAAATAAAACCAATGGAAGACGATTTTCCAAAACCTCCTTTAATTGCGAATCCAATTATTAAGTAATTTTATTTAATTAAGAAAATTGTGAAATATTAAATTTATAATCACTATGGATAATTCATCAGTTATAGTAAAAACAGTCGAAGCATCAAGCACAAAAAAAATCAGTTACGACGGAACATATCTTTTTGCTCTTATGCTGAAATACAAATGGTTTTATATTATTATTGTAACACTCGCAACAGCCGGCTCGGTAATATTATCTCTTAATATGCCCAATTGGTATTCTGCAAGCATTAATGCCGTTCCCTCTAAAGCACAGGGTTCTTTATTTGACAATATGGTTGGAGGAATATCATCAGCATTGAAAGAATTTGGCATGACGAAACTTGGTGGTGGAGGTGGGGGAGATGCTTATGACTTTATTGTTCTCATGCAAAGTAGAACAGTTCAAGATTCATTGATTGATAAATTTAATCTGGCTAAGGAATATGATATTCCTGATACTCAACGAACTAAGATTTATCAGGAACTGGAAGATAATATGGAAGTCAGCTTTGAAAAAGAAGGTAATTATACGGCTACTTTGTATTCAAAAAATAAATATAAAGCAGTTGAAATGGTTAATTACTTTATTAAAGTTGTTAATGATTTAGCTCAGAGGGTATCCAGAGAAGATGCAGCTTTGAATAGGGGGTTTTTAGAAAATCGAATAGTACAAACTGATTCTGTGGTTAAAACAATAGCTGATTCACTTGCCATATACTCAAAGAAAAATTTCCTGATTTCTGTTGAAGAGCAAGCCAAAGCAAGTAGTATGGCTTATGCTGAATTAAAGTCCGAATTGATTAAACAGGAAACAGTTTACGATATGTATAAAAATCGTTTTGGTACTAATGATGCTTATACAAAGATGATGAACGAGGTTGTTACAAGTTTGCGAGATAAGCTCACTCAAGCTAAGGAGCAACCCGGTTTTGCAGGAAACTTTTCTTTAGAAAATGCAACCGGTGTCGGAATTGAATATATGAGATTGTTAGCAGAATTTGAAACTTTCACAAAAGTTAAAAGTATTCTTCTGCCTATGCTTGAAGAAGCCAAACTTGAAGAAGCCAAAAAAACGCAATCTTTGATAATTGTTGACCCGGCTCGATTAGCTGATAAAAAAGCTAAACCAAAGCGTTCTTTAATTGTGATTGGGTTTGCTTTTGGTACATTTATTTTGTGCACAATATTTATCATTTTACTCGATGGATATAGAAATTTCAAAAAAAGATACAAAGAATTGTTATTAGAAGAATAAAAAAGTAATATAGTGATAATTTAACTTAAACATGACCAATCCTTTGACATTACACGGCAGTCTTTCGGAATTGAGAGATAATTCATATCTTCCAATTGGTTTGGTTATAGTATTCTTGGGTTGCATAATAGGTTTGATAACACTAGGTACAACTGCAGATTATTATTATATATCTTTAGCCATTATCGGAGCCATCCCACTTCTTTACCTGATGGTAAAATACCCCAGAATTTGGATTTATCTAATTGCTCTAACTAATATTTATTTCTTTTACGAAAGGGACGATGACGTATCCATTCTTGAAATAATTATTGCTGTCCAGTATCTTGGTTCATTGGTTTTCTGGATGTTCTGGATTTTACTTGTTAAACGTGAAAAAATAATATTCAATATTGCAGACTTCTTTGTAATGTTTTATATGATTATAATAGTTATCAATAGTCTAATTGCATATATGAATTCTAATGAGATGCTTTATTGGGCTAGAGAAGCTGCGAATTTGTGCTTAATATCATTATACTTTCCTATTAGAAAATATTTTACCGAAAAAAATCATTTGGTTACATTATTGATAATTTATTCCATAGTAGTTACTGCAAGTGCATTTTTACATTTCTATACATATATGAAATTTCTCCAAGGTGATATTCATTATGCCTTTCAGCTAATGAGGAGTATCAGGGTTAATCAAACCTTATTTACTGCCGCTTCGGTTTTCGGTTTCATATTCACTCTTTATATAAAAAAGCGATGGGCTACAATATTATTAATAATCTTCACAAGCATTTCTATTGTTGGCTTAATTACCTCTTTTTCACGGACTTTCTGGGTTATCTTATTATTTGAGATAATAATTGTAATTTTTTATTTATCGGGAAGACAACGTATAAAGCTAATTATATATACTTTGCTGACTACTATTATTCTGACTGCTACTTTGTTCTTTGTTTTAGAGGATAAATCGAAAATAATGTTTAAGATAATTGAAAATCGGTTTGTTTCAACCGGCAGAGGAACTAAAGATGTTTCAGTCCAAGCTCGATTTGTTGAATATGGGCAAGTCTGGAAGGGCATTAAAGAATATCCAATGGCAGGGAACGGATTAGCACGAAAAGTAGTATTTTGGAATATTCTGGAATCGAGCACTGCAAGAGCCAGATTTATTCATAACGGATATTTGTTTATCATGTACAGAATGGGAATTCCGGCAATGTTAGTTTGTTTTTTCCCTTATTTTTATTATCTGAAAAAAGGTGAAAAGCTATCCAGAAAAACTGATAATGAATTTTACAGGTTATTAAGTGTAGGAAGTTTTTTAGCTATTTTGCTGATGTTAATTTCAAATTTTACTGCAGCTCAGATTATTCAGAGAGAAGCCGCAATTGTAACTGCCTTGTCATTTGCTTTTATTGGGATTGTTATAGAAAGGCAAAAATTAATTAATAAAGAAATTGAAAATAATGATGGTTAATCTGTAATGGAAAATATTTCTTTAGGTGGCGATTCTTTTGATTCTAAAAAGAGACAGCAGATATTTAGAATTATTATAATAATATTTTTAATTCTTTTTATTGGTCGCTTAGCCATTCTACAAATTGTTCAAGGTGAAATTTATAGGGCTGAAAGTGAAACACAAGCAATCAAACAAGTTGTAGTGGAACCTTTCAGAGGAAATATTTTTGATAGGAATGGAAAATTAATTGTACATAACGAACCATCCTTTACTTTGACAATTACACGTAGTGATTTCGTTTGGGAGACTATGCCGTTACTATGTGAAATAATGGAAAAAGATTCCAATGAAATCAAGCAAATCCTTTATGAATACAGAAGTATTTCAAAGTTTACTCCTATAAAAATTTATAAAGACGTTGAATTTAAAAATGCGGCATTAATAGAAGAATATAGCGATTTGTTACCCGGAGTTGATATTATTGTTGAATCGAAAAGGTTATACGATTTAAAACCCAATATGGCACATGTCTTGGGTTATAATAAACCCATTTCTGCGTTTCAGTTGAAAAATATGAGTTATTACAGACCTGGTGATATAATAGGACAGACCGGGTTGGAGAGCTCTTATGAAGAACAGCTTAGAGGGAGCAAAGGTGTTAATTATATTGCCGTTAATAAGTTCGGTGTGAAAGTAGCGAGTTTTGACAATGGGAGAAGGGATATACCTGCAAGTAACGGATATGATATTTACTTATCCATTGACACAGATTTGCAGTATAAAATAGAAAGACTGCTTAGAGGATGGCGTGGGGCTATCGTTGCTATTGACCCAAATAATGGTGAAATTATTGCTATGGCAAGTTCTCCAGATTTTAATCCAAGAGATTTCAGTGGTAAAATACCAACAGATATTTATACAAATTTAGTGACTAATAAGTATGCTCCAATGTATCACCGTGCTATCATGTCAAAGTATTCTCCGGGTTCGACATGGAAAATGTTAATGGCTATAGCCGGTTTGAATGAAGGGATTATAGACGAAAACACTAAATTGAGGTGCAATGGTTCCATCAAACTTGGATTCAGAACATTTAAATGCCATGGGGCTCATGGAGCAATAAATGTCAGAACTGCACTTAAGGTATCCTGCAATGTATTTTTCTATGAACTCGGAATGAAACTTGGTCTCGAAAATATTGAAAAATATGGTACAATGTTTGGTTTTGGCCAAAAGACCTATGTTGATTTGCCTGATGAAAAACCCGGCTCTTTACCAACATTGGAATGGGCTGAAAAACAATTTGGCGATGCAGATGTTCCTAAAGGATATCTTGTGAACTTTGGAATAGGACAGGGTGAAGTCTCAGCTACTCCTTTGCAGATGGCTCAATATACAGCAACTATTGCTAATAAAGGAACTTTATACCAGCCACATATTGTCAGGTCTGTTCATAATAATTTCACAAATAAAATCGAACCTATGGCTTATGACAGTCAAAAGCTCCCGATAAAACCGGGAATCTTTAATATAATTCAAAAAGGTATGTACGATGTGGTTCATGGTTACGGGGGAACTGCTACTAATGCGAAGTTGCCGAAAATTAAAGTTTGTGGAAAAACAGGAACTGCTCAGAACGTCGGTAGGGACCACTCATGGTTTGTTTGTTTTGCTCCAATGGAAAAACCTGAGATTGCTTTATGTGTTATGATAGAAAATGGTGGATACGGTAATGAAATTGCCGCTCCAATAGCACGACAGGTACTGTGGAATTTTTTCAAAATGGACACTCTCTATCTGCCAAGCTTTGTAAATAAACCTGTTTCTGATTCTGTTGCGGCTGATTACTCACTTCCAATTCGTGATTAGCTATTGAGCCAACCTCAGTATCTCGTCAAAATCATCTTTGGTTACAGGCATAACGGAAAGTCTGGATTGCTTGATTAATGCTATGTTTGTAAGCTTTTTATTTGATTTTATCAGTTCCAAAGTAACAGGTTTCTTGAAAGTATTTTTTACATCAAGCTTCACAGCAAGCCATCTTTCGTCATTTGTAGTTTGGTCAGAAAATGATTCTTCAGATACTTTAGCAAGTCCCATAACAGCTTTATCTGTCTGGCTATGATAAAACAATACCTGAGCACCTTTCTTCATAGCTCTCAGGTTGTTTCTTGCCTGATAGTTGCGAACTCCATCCCAATTTGTTGATTTATCCTTTAGCAAATCACTCCATGAATAAGACTCAGGATCTGATTTGACCAACCAGTAGCATTTATCTTTCTTCATAGTTTTTGGTTTCAATGTACTCATTATTATCCTCGATAATTAAACTCAGAGCATTAAATTCCTATTCATCTTGTTTTTCAAAATTATCTTCAACTTGAAGATTGCGTATAACTGAATCCAGTGATTCATTATGGAGTAACCACAGGCATTTCAAAATTCCTAAACGATGATTTTCGTAGGAATAAATTTTTAATGTATCCAAATATTTCTCTACGAATTTATTAACCAATTCATAATTTTCAAATGATGAACTACCCAATTCCACTATTGCCGATGCCGTTCCATCGTCATAGAAGACAGAATCTTTTTCAAATTCTTTATATAAACACATGCAAAATGCAAAATCTTTTAATTCTTGTATTTCATCATTTTTATTACTTTGCTCAATATCACATAGATTTGCAGAACTTAAAACAAAAACACAACACAACAACGTAAAGACTATTAGAAAAAAAACTCTTCTTTTCACTGTCATCATTAATAATTATTCCACAACAGCAATACACTCTATTTCAACAGCAACATCTTTTGGTAATCGTGCTACTTCAATGGCTGACCTTGCCGGAGGATTTTCATTGAAATATTCTCCATAAACTGCATTCATATCTGCGAAGTCGTTCATGTTCTTTAAGAATACAGTTGTTTTAACAACATTATTTAGTGTAAGACCTGCCTCAGAAAGTACGGCAGTCATGTTCTCTAAAACCTGTTTCGTCTGTTCCTTAATTCCACCTTCAATCATTTGTCCATCAGCTTTAAGAGGAATTTGACCTGACATAAATACAAAGTTTCCGCTTGCTTTAATAGCTTGTGCATAAGGACCAATTGGCTGTGGTGCTTTACCGGTTCTGATTTCTTTACGCATTTTTTTATTCTCCAGATTATATTTTAAAATTAAAAAATACAAATTAACATTTTTCAGCGATTATTTAAAATCTATAAATATGTTTAATTTCTAAGGGTGTTATTTCGCAATTTTATTATTGAGTTTTATAAACTTTAAATTAAATAAGGTTATCAATAAATAATATTTCCTTTCTTTATTAGTTTATAATAGATATTTTTAGTTCAATATATGGATATGTTAATGAATAAAGTCATTGTAATTATTTTTCTGATGTTTGCAAATCTCTTGTTAGCAAATAATAACAGTTCTTATATTATTAAAGTTAAAAATAATTTTGATAAAAACGAATTTCTTGAAAATTTCCAGTCACAAGATATTACTTTAAAACAATTTCTTCCCGATGGCTTGGTTAAATCATTGATAAAAAAAGAAAGTATGATGTCTGGGGATAGGAAAATTTACTTCGATGAGTTAACAAAATATTATTTAATCGAAGTCAATTCAAATGATGTTGACAAAATTGAAAAACTGCGAAATAATAAGACTATTGAATTTATTGAACCTAATTATATCTATAGAATTGAGAAAACTGAAAGTATACCGAATGACCCAATGTATAAAAATCAATGGACTTTAAAAAATATTCAAGCAGTTGATGCATGGAAGAAAGCAACCGGAAAAGGTGTTCTTATTGGGATTATTGATACAGGTATTGATTATGAACATCCTGACTTAGTAAATCAACTCTGGATAAACCCCAAGGAAGATATAAATAATAATCACAGGTTTGACCCTTGGAGTTCGGATGTTTTGAAAGATGGTATTTCCGGAGACTTAAATGGCATTGACGATGACGGGAATGGATATACTGATGATGTTATTGGTTATGATTTTGTTGACCAAACAATTATGAATATCGGTGATTCTAAAGATATTGACCCCGATGTTGATGATGAAAATGGACATGGTACATCGGTTGCAGGTGTTATAGCCGCTGAAGGTAATAATGATTTGGGTATAATTGGTGTAGCTTATGATGCCAAAATTATTAGTATGAGGGCTTTTGACTATTCCGGCAATGCAGAGTCGGATGATATTGCCTCATCAATAATTTATGCGACTTTGCAGGGAGCTAAGGTATTGAATTTCAGTTTTGGAGAAGTTTATTCTTCTATGATTGTATATGATGCAATTCAGTTTGCCTATTCTCAAGGTGTTGTAATGGCTGCATCTTCAGGTAATAATAACTGGACTTTAAGGCATTATCCATCTGATTATGATGAAGTAATTTCAGTTGGCGGTTCAACATCAGATAACAATCGCTGGGGTTTAAGTAATTATGGGAATCGTTTGGATTTAGTTGCTCCGGCTTTAGATGTGTTAACGACTACTAAGGACAGCAGTTACTCTGCTAAGAACGGAACCTCATTTTCCGCTCCTCATGTTGGAGCAGCAGCAGCATTACTTCTTGAAATTGACAGTACACTTTCTCCTGCCGAAGTCTCAGGCATTTTTAAGGCATCTTCAAGAGATTTTGGTGAGAAAAATTGGGACATTGAATTTGCTTCAGGAATTTTAAATGTAAATAATGCAGTAAATACTATTGGAAATACTACAATAGAAATTAGTTCCCCAAAAAATGAATCATTTATAGACAGAGATAAAATTCAATTTGATATTATTGGCACTGTGGCTACTCCTCTTTTTGGAAGCTTTGAATTATTTTTTGGTGAAGGAGAACGACCGAAATTCTGGCAGAGAATATCTGATGAGAATTATAATCAAATCATTAATAATACTTTAGCTGTAATTAATACAAATGTTTTAAGAGATACGACATACACATTTCGCTTACTCGTGAATTTAAAAAATGATAATACAATCGAAAAAAGATTTTATATACAGACATATTCCTCTAAGACATCTTTAAAAATATCACAATTGAGAGTTATTAACTCATATTTTAATGAAAAAATGATTCCATTAAAATGCGCCCGCTGGGGTATTTTTGAATTT
>CAZEHW010000125.1:0-10091 GCA_964511865.1 uncultured Hyphomicrobiales bacterium
CTTAACTGCAACACGAAATGTTATTTGATTACCATTGCTGATGCCGCCATTTATTCCACCGGCATGATTGGTTGCAGTTACTCCTCTTTCGTTAATAATCATATCATTAAAATCAGAACCTTTCATTGTTGATGCTTTAAACCCGGCACCAAATTCAATTCCTTTGATAGCAGGTATAGAAAAAATGATATGACTCACAACTGATTCAATACTATCAAAATAAGGTTCGCCAAGTCCTGCCTGAATTTTAGAAACTTTACATTCAATCAAACCACCAACCGAATCACCTTTAGCTGCAATTTCTTCAACAATTTTAGAAATATTTTTACTCCCACCAACTTCTATTAATTTTGAATTAATTGTAATAGTATTAATTATTTTCTTTGCTATAACTCCTGCGGCAACTAATCCAATGGTAAGCCTTCCGGAAAAATGTCCGGCACCACGATAATCATTAAATCCATAATATTTGATTCTTGATGTGAAATCTGCATGTCCGGGGCGGGGTATTTCCAAATAATTGATATATTCTTTGCTTTCAATATTTTTGTTCTCAAATCTAATGAGTATGGGTGTACCGGTTGTACGATTTTTAAATATTCCTGATTCAATTATAGGTTTATCATATTCTACTCGACTTGTAGTACCCTTTGCACCAGGTTTCCTTCTATCAATATCTTTTATGAAATCAGATTGTTTAATTGAAATTCCAGGAGGACAGCCATCAATTAAAACTCCAACACAAGTTCCATGAGACTCACCAAATATGCTTACTCTGAAAATTCTTCCAAAACTATTCATCAATATTTCCTCCAATTATTTTCAAATCATTATAGAAATCAGGATATGACTTTGATATACATTCTGAATTATCAATTATAACATGCTCCTCAGAAGTTAATCCTGCGACCGCAAGTGCCATAGCTATTCTGTGGTCATTATGGGTTTCGACTTCAGCACCATTAATATCTCCGCCTTCAACAAACAAAGTATTTTCCTGTTCAAAAATGTTTATTCCCAATTTTGAAAATTCTGATATTAAAGCTTCTAATCTATTACTTTCCTTATTAACTAATCTATCTGTACCAATAATTTTGGATATTCCTTGGCAGGCAGATGCTAAACTTACAAGTGCTGGAAAGAGGTCAGGAGTATCGGAAGCATTATAATTAAAAGATTTCAATACTCCTTTTTTAATTTCAATATTATCTTCATTAATTGTAATAAAAGCCCCTGCCCTATCTAATATTTGTAATATATTTCTGTCTCCCTGTAAGGAATTTATATTCAAACCTTTAATTTTTACATACCCGGAAATTGCACCGGCAACAAGTAAAAATGAAGCATTGCTCCAATCTCCTTCCACTGTTATACTTGTTGAATTGTATTTTTGATTGCCTGAAATATTGAATTCCTGAAAATCTGTGTGTTTAATTTTTATTCCAAATTGTTTGAGTATCTCCAATGATAAATTAATATATGGTTTACTTTGCAAATTATTAACTATGATTTTAGAATCGAAATTCAATGTTGGCAAAGCAAATATTAAACCTGATAAAAATTGTGAACTTATAGAACTGTTAATTCCAAAGTTGTATTTGGAATAGTTACCCTGAATATTAATAGGTAAATATCCTAAATTTGATACTATATTTACACCTGCTGAAATCAAAGATTGCTCGACATCTGTAAAATTTCTATTTAATAAACTACCCTGTCCGATTATTGTTATATCATCATCAAAAAGAGGTGCTAAAGCTGAGAATAATCTCACACATAAAGCAGATTCACCACAATCTAAAACATGATTTTTCTTATTCAATCCACCTTTAACAAGAATTGAATTTTTTGAATGTTCAACTTCTGCTCCAAGTTCTTCAATAATTGCAAATGCTGATTTTGTATCCTCACAAATGGAAGGATTTAAAATAATCGAATGTCCTTCTGAGAGCAATGCACCTGCAAGAGCTCTTATAGTGTAGCTTTTTGATTGGGGAGTTTGTATCTCCCCATCAATAACCGAAGTATGTATGGACTTCTTCATAAATTTTATCTACAGCTTGAGAAATTGAATCATTATTCAAAACCAGTGCATCAGCAACTTCACAATAATAAGGAATTCTATAATTAAATAAAATTTCTGCCTTTTCAATTGGATCGGTAGTCGAATCAAATGGATTTGTTAAAGGAGGCCGTAAATCAGAATTTAACCTATCCATACATTTTTCAATCGGTGAAAATAACCAAAAGATATTACTGATATTTTTTAGTATATCTCTGTTATCATCATCAAGGATTAATCCGCCACCACAAGATATTACAACATTCTTTTTTTCTTTTATTGAAAGTAGCACTTCTTTTTCAAGATTTCGGAAATATGCTTCTCCATGAATTCTGAAAATTTCACGTATTGGTATTTGTTCTTTTTGAACTATCAACTCGTCTGTGTCAATGAATTTCCAATTTAACTTTTCGGCTAGTAACTTTCCAATTGTCGTTTTTCCTGAGCCAATAAATCCAATCAATGCAATGTTTGATTTTTTTATTACACCAGAATTATTGCTGTTTAAAAATTCAAACAAGGTATTGTAGTTCCTCTCATCAATGATAGGAGTACATACTTCGACAAGCTCAGGATGAACCTTTATAAATATCTTGAATGAAGGAACCGCCTGATTAATCAGCCATTCCAATCCGTTTAACTCAGTATTTTGTTTTGACGATGATTCATTTGTATAATCTGCATTCAAAACCAATTGCTCTTTTTTAAAATATTTATTCAAATTAAGATATTTAAATGGAATTGTATTGATGCACAGTTCAGCATTATTAATTTCATTCTCAAGATTTTCCCATTCTGCATATTTACAATTAATCTTATCAGCGAATATTTTTGCTTTTTCATTTGTTCTGTTAATTATTGTAACATCTAATCCTGAATTGACAAGACCGTATGCAGCCGCTTTGCCTGCCCCACCGGAACCTATGATTAAATATTTAAAACCCTCTTTGTTCAAATTATATTTTTTAATGGTATCCTCAACTCCGATGGAATCAGTATTATATCCAAACAATTTTCCATCTCGATTTTCAACAACATTTACTGCTTCAATTACTTTTGCATGGTCATCAATCACATCAATATGTTCCATTATACTTTTTTTGAAAGGTGCTGTTATATTAATTCCTTTTAAATTAAGACTTTTCATAATCTCAATCACTTCGGATGATGAATCCGCTATAATTCTGATATAATCAGAATCAAATAAATATAATTTATCTTTCAAATAATTAAAAATATCCGGACTTTTGCTGTGAAGAATGGGTTTGCCTGTTACTCCGTATATATTGTGTAAATTTATCATCTCATCATATCAAATATTTTCTTCATACTTTGGACATCAATTTGCCCGGGGGCAGTTTCTGAGTCTCTATCAGCGGAGGCATAAGTAAATGGGGCACCGACATAAGGTGCAGCAATCCTGGTAATTTTCCCAATTCTATTCATTCCAATTGAAATCAGCTTTCCATTTGGAAAATGTTTATACAGACTTAATAAATTCAAATTATCGGTTTCTGAATTTGATTTACATGCTATTTTGACTATATCAGCACCTTTAACAAAAGATTCATTAATAATATCTTTTAGAGTTGATTCATCCGGAGTAAGCTCAAAGTTATGATATGATAAGATTAGTTTACAAAATGATTTTTTTACTTCTTCCTTAATCCTAGAAATATTTATTTCTTCAGTTTGGTAGTCTAAATCAACAAACATTGCACCAGATTTGACGGCAGTGATAAGAATATTCTGTCGTTCAATGTCACTGTATTTTCCTTTTCTGCAAGTTGCAATTAATTTATTTGTAGTTTTAAATAATCGTTTAATTTCATCTAAAGTCATTCGTGTTGAATCCAGACGAAACTCAATAAATGAGTATTTGGTTAAATAAATATCGCAATCATTATAGTTCTCGGCGTTAATGCTGACACATATCATAAATATTTCCTTAATTCAACTAATGTAATATCTTTGATTTTGGGTTTTCCAATATCTTCAAGGAGTACAAACTTAATTTTATCGCTAATAATTTTTTTGTCGGATAATATTGTGTTTTCAAGTTTATCAATATCATAGTTAGTAAAAATCGGAAGACCAATTTTTTCTAATAATTTTTTTACACGATTGAAAATATTAATATCTAATTTTAGAATATCAACCGACATCTCAAGAGATTTCAGCATTCCGACACTTATTGCCTCACCATGAGAAAATCCATTTGTAAGTTCAATAGCATGACCGAAAGTATGACCAAAATTTAGAACCCTCCTTAATCCACTCTCTTTCTCATCTTTTTGAACAATATCACTTTTGAGTTTTGCGACTGAAAAGATAATTTCTTGTAAAATATCTTTTTCTAAGTTAATTATTGATTGATAATTCTGTTCTATCATATCAAAGAATTTTCTGTCTGCAATGAGTGCTGTTTTTATTATTTCTGCTAATCCATTTTTAATCTCATTTTTTGGGAGGGACTTTAAAGTTGAAGTATCTGATAAAATAAATTCGGGTTGATTGATAGTCCCAATAATATTTTTTAAACCATCAAAATTAATTCCGTTTTTTCCGCCAATTGAAGCATCAACCTGTCCCAATAAAGTAGTTGAGATAAACCCAAATCGTACTCCTCGCTTAAAAATTGATGCAACAAAACCAGTGATATCAGAAACAACCCCTCCTCCAACTCCAAGTAAAAATGTATCTTTCTGGGCTTTTAAAGCAATTAACTTTTTGCAAATTGCTTCTATGTTATCATAGCTTTTACTATTCTCTCCAGCTTCTAATTCAATAATAGAGTATTTTTGGAAAATTTTTCCATAAATTTTATTCACATTAGTATCAGTAATAACTATAGTATTAGCGGGAATATATTCGGAAAAATTCCCTATTGATTCTCCAATAATCATTTTTGATTTACCTGAATCCGTTAATAACTCAACAAAATTCATATATGTCTAATTAAATATTCACAAATCATCATACATTTTACATTTTACATTTTACATTATCTTTACCCTTTTCCCTTCTCCCTTTTTCACTTCTCCCTTCTCCCTTCTCCTACTTACAATACTCATTCAGATATTTAAGTGCTTCTTTGTTACCTAATTCAACAGCTTTCTTCAAATCTTCGCAAGCACTATTAAGCTGTTGGATCTGCATTTTTGCAATTGCACGTTCAAAATATACCTTGTCATTTTTGTTGTTATATTTTAGGGATTGACTAAAATCATTAACTGCCCCGGCATAGTCTCCAATATTATATTTAGCTGTTGCTCTGCTATAATATCCACGAAAACCTTTAGGATTTAATTGAATGGTTTTATTCAAATCTTCAATAGCACCTTTAAAATCATTTAGATTAAATTTAGCAGTGGCACGATTGGCATAAGCATCAAATTTGTCCGGTGTGAGTCTTATTACCTGAGAGAAATCACTGATTGCTCCTGAATAATCACCTTTTTCAATTTTAATTAATGCCCTTACATTGTAAGAATGAGGATTTTCCGGGTCAACTTCTAACGATTTATTAATATCTTTTAAAGCACCATCCAGGTCACCTAAATCTAACTTGTCCTTACCTCTGATGAAGCTGTAGTTATCATTATCCATGAAATTTTCTACTATCTTCTCGATACCATTTTTCTTAATATTGACAAATTCAGGAATATTAGCAGCCCTGTCTTTAACCATAAGATGCTCAAGTAATACAGGAGGTGAATCCATACCATTCTCATCAATATGTGTAAGATAAAGCTGAGTATATGGACCTTTTGCTTTTGAAGCAAAGACCAGCCATTTCCCGTTAGGAGACCATGAGTGCCATGAATTCATAGTATTGGGATTGTTACAATTCATTTCCCTAGCTTTTCCACCAATTGCAGGAACAATAAATAATTTAGCATCGGGTTGCAGAAACATGAAATTATTTGCCTGAGTAAATACAATCCATTTTCCATCAGGAGAATATTTTGCAAAATAGTTGCTTCTACCGTTATTTGAAGCGCCTACGATTGGTATAGCCTCCCCCCCATTGCCATTGTTAAAAGATAATTTGTAAAGGTCATATTTATATTCCTTTTTACCATCAATAAAGTCTTTTGCAACAGAAATTGGTAATACAACTTCTTTTGATTTTTCTGCATTAGCTACTTTGACATAAGGAGCCCTTGCAAAAACAATTTCTTTACCATCTGGACTCCAAGAAGGATTACTTTGACAGAATTCAGGATTATTTGCTCCCGGCAATGAACTGAATTTCTTTGTCTGAGTATCGTAAACACCTATTATTCCTTTGACAGGAAAAAACAGCTGGGAGTAATATAAATCAGGAATCCGCACAAAGATAGACCTATCTTTAACTGTACTTAAAGCCCATCTTCCATCAGGAGAAAGTGATGATAAAAGACCGAAGGTATTTTCTCCATCTTCTCTCTTGTAATCACTCCAAGTAATGATATTGTCAATTTCCAATGACATTTCTTTGGAAATATTATTAATGTGATAAGAACCTTTGTCATTACCATAATCAACATCCATTCCGATTGTTTTTCCATCTATTGAGAATGAATGACAATTGCCGCAAACAGGTAAGCTGTCAATTACTTTTGGAGGTTCGGAATATGAGGAAATATCTCCCAATCTCCAGCTTATTGTTTTAAGATTTTCTATTGCAAAGCTAAAAGGTAATGTAACTGTACGGAAAAATATCGGTGCACCTACAGAATCCTTAGAGATTTTAACCGTCAGGGTTTTTGAAGAAATTATTTTATCAACCTCTTTTTTATTTTCGGAATTATCTTTTTTAAATCCAATAACGGTAATATTAATAAATTTTTCGATTGAATTTGCTTTGATTTTCTCCCAATTTGCTGAATCCGGTTGAAATTTTTTGTTTGTTAAATAATTAGAAGAAAAAATAACTTTCCCATTATCCTCAAAGAATGTAATCCATTGATTAGCCTCACTCAGGTCATCCCAAATAATTGTCGGAGCTGCAATATCAGGAGGGAAAATTGTTTTATTCACGGGATATATAATATTTAAATTTGTTTCGGAACCTTTATTTTTCCAAATATCTATCAGCTTTTCACTATCAGAATTTTCCGAGCATGAAAACAATAAAATAATTGAAAATAATGGGAGCAAGATTTGCATTTTTTGAAAAATCAGTCTTGTCCAAGATAATCCAAAATTTATATATGTCATAATTTTCTCCATTTAATTAAATTTAATCATATAAACTTACAAAAAATCAAATTATTTTCAGGAAAAAACTTATTTAATTATGGATTATCGTTCAATTTTCTAAAATTTGTTAAATATATCTTTGTTTTGATGCCTGGCTTACTCATATAATAAACCAATAAATTATTATCAAATTTCTATTTTCCGATTAACACAATTTTGGATTAGTAACGTCTCATTTAAGAAAAATATCGTAATTTTGCATTTTTGTTTAAAATAGATTAAAATTTAAGGAGATATATGTCTAAGGGCAAATTAATAAGAAACAACAGAGTTAATGATTCAAAAACAAGCTTCGGCAAGTTAGGGACAAACTCAAATAACTATTTTTTTACATCCGAGTCTGTCTCAGAAGGTCATCCTGATAAAATATGTGACCAGGTATCTGATGCAGTTCTTGATGCTATGATAAAAGATCATACTGAAAGCCGTGTAGCAGTTGAATGTTTTGCAGCTACGGGAATGATATTGATTGGTGGTGAGGTAAGAACCAATACATACTGCGAATTGAGCGATATAGCAAGAGATGTTATTAGAAAGATTGGTTATACAACAGGTGAATATCGTTTTGATGCTGACTCCATTAGTGTTATAAATATCATCAACAGACAATCGGCAGATATAGCTAAAGGTGTTGATAAAGGAGGAGCAGGAGACCAGGGGATGATGTTTGGGTATGCTATAAATGAAACCAAGGAGCTTATGCCGGCTCCTATAATGTTTGCACATAAATTAGTCAAGCGGTTAACTGATATCCGAAAGAAAAATAATTCCTTAATGCCATATTTGAGACCTGATGCAAAGTCGCAGGTTACATTTGAGTATGATTCGAATGGGAAAATAATAAGATGTGATGCTGTGGTAATTTCTCAACAGCATGACCCGGGGGTATCACAGAAACAAATAAGAAATGATATTATTGAAAATGTTATCAAGAAAGTTTTTCCTGAAGAATATTTAGATAAGAACACAAAGTATCATATAAATCCAACCGGCATCTTTGTAATTGGGGGACCTCACGGAGATACAGGTTTGACAGGAAGAAAGATTATAGTTGATACTTATGGAGGAAGAGCCCCTCATGGCGGTGGTGCTTTTTCAGGAAAAGACCCAACGAAAGTTGACCGTTCAGGAGCTTATGCGGCAAGGCATATAGCAAAGAATATTGTAGCCTCCGGCTTAGCAAAAGAATGTACTTTACAGATTTCTTATGCCATCGGTGTAAGTGAACCTGTTTCAATTTTCGTAAATACACATAATACTTCTGAAATAGAAGATAGTATTATTGCAAATTTTGTTAGAAAGAATATAGATCTTACTCCGAATGGAATAATTAAAAGATTGGATTTGAAACAACCAATTTATTATCAGACTGCCGCATACGGACATTTCGGTAAGTCAAATTTACCATGGGAGAAATTGGATCTGGTTGAATTATTAAAGAAAATATAAATTAATGTTTAAAAGAAAGGAAATGATGAGTAACATACCACAAAAAAAGTCAGAGGGACATTTCGACGAAAAACCGGGAGTTTACTGCGTTCGGGATATATCTCTCGCTGACAAAGGAAAATTGTTGATTGACTGGGCAGAATCAAGAATGCCCGTATTAATGTCTTTAAGAGAAAAATACAGCAAAACAAAACCATTCAAGGGATATAAAGTTGCCGGATGTCTACATGTAACTAAGGAAACGGCTGTTTTAATAAGAACTTTCATTGAAGCCGGAGCTGAAATATCATGGTCAGGATGTAATCCGCTATCAACAAATGATGCTGTTGCAGCTGCTTTAGCCGCAGACAATATATCAATTTATGCTTGGTATGATAATGGTGAAGATTTTTACTGGTGTATTGAAAGAACAATTGATTCTCCTCCACATCTAACATTAGATGATGGATGCGATTTAATTAATAGCGTTCATGAGAAACATGAAAAAATGGCTAAAGAATTTGTAGTTGGTGGAACCGAGGAAACAACAACCGGAATTCAAAGACTAAGAGCGAGAGCTAAAGCCGGAAAACTTTACTATCCTGTTTATGCTGTAAATGATGCTGAAACAAAATGGGATTTTGACAATGTTTATGGTACGGGGCAATCTACTTTAGATGGTATAATGCGTGCAACATCAATTTTGTTTGCCGGTAAAAATGTTGTCGTTGCCGGTCATGGGCATTGTGGTTCAGGTGTTGCTAAAAGAGCAAAAGGTCTTGGCTCCAATACAATTATAACAGAAGTAAAAGCTACAGCCGCCATTAAAGCTTCTTTAGAAGGTCATGAAGTTATGACAATGGATGAAGCCGCAAAAGTTGGGGATGTGTTTGTTACTGCAACTGGTGTTAAAGATATAATCCGTAAAAGACATTATGAATCAATGAAAGACGGAGCCATCGTTTGCAATACCGGTCATTATGATGCAGAAATTAATATTCCGGAACTTGAAGAAGTATCGAGTTCAAAAAGAACTATCAGACCTAATTGTGAGGAATATACTTTAAAAAATGGAAGAAGAATATATCTGCTTGCCAAAGGTCGCTTAATAAATTTATCAGCGGCGGAAGGACATCCTTCGGAGGTTATGGATATGTCTTTTGCAAATCAGTTCATGTCTCATCTTAAACTTGTAGAAGCACATAAATCAGGTCAGAAACTTCCAAATGAAGTTATTGAATTACCTGTGGAACAAGATGAATATATAGCAGAAACAAAACTAAAAAATATGGGATTTGGATTAGATGTTCTTTCTGAAGACCAGAAGAAGTACATTGAAGATTATAATGCAGGA
>CAZEHW010000126.1:0-9899 GCA_964511865.1 uncultured Hyphomicrobiales bacterium
GTTTTTACATGAGAACCCCTGACGTAAGCTATCCCTGAAGCTATCGAACAATAAATATTATCCGATTTATTATTAATACCTAATAATAACCCATAATCTTGGAATTCATCTTTCAAAGAGGATTCATCATATCCATAATTTTGACCAACTAAATAAATATACCTGAATGTTAGATTTTTCCAGGTTTTTTGGTATGTCAAACTCAATGCGACAGCATAGTTAAGGTTTAATTCTTCTGATATTTGTAAATGAGTTATGCCATCGTAATGTTCGACACTTCTTTTTCTAAAACCATTACCTACTCCAATATTTAGCCAGTATCTTACTATATCTTTTTCTACTATTAAACTATCATTTTGAGAATCTTGAGAATATGTTTCAGAATTTCCAATAAAAAACAAGAAAAATATTAAACATAATAGAATTATGTTATTATATATCATTTTTCTCACGGCTTTATCCATTTAGTTTCTTGCTTCTCAAATACTAAAACGCCAAACAAAAAATTAGTAATTAGTAATTACTTAAAAAGGTACATCGTCAATATCGTCTTCGTAAGGGGCTTTATCGTCATAAGGAGGGATGAAATCATCTTCTTCGGCATTGTCTCCGGGTTCGATTTTCCATGCATCGAGATTTGTGAAGTAATTTACTCTGCCTTCTTTTTCCCATTTGCGACCTTTGATATTAAAACTTACTTTGACATTATTGCCAATACTGTAGTTATCAATTAAACCGCATTTATCCTGTAATAGCTGGAATTTAATCTGTTCGATAAAGTCCCTGCCTGAGCTGTTTTCAACTGTTTCTACGACGAATTCTCTTTTTTGAAAAGTGTCGCTGACATTTTGTATGTCAAAAATATCAATCAATTTTCCTGTTAATGTATATGTCATATCATTTCAAAATATTTAATAATAATTAAGCAAAATTACAATTTTTTATTTATTTTTTCGCATATGTAATTTGAATATAAAGTTATTGTTGTAAATTATGAAGATATTTCAAAAGTCCATAACGATTACTCCTCACAAAAGAGGATTTCATCTTGTTACTCATGAGATTGAAAAGGAACTTCCTGAATTGAGGAAAATCAAAACAGGTATTGCTCATATTTTTATTAAACATACAAGTGCAGGACTGACGATTAACGAAAATGCAGACCCGACTGTACGAAGCGACCTGAATACTTTTTTCGACAGAACGGTTCCGGAAAATGCTAATCTTTATCAGCATACGGCAGAAGGTTTAGACGATATGACATCGCATATCAAATCAACCTTGACAGGTAGTTCGGTTACTGTTCCTATAACAGATGGCAGGTTAAATCTTGGTACATGGCAGGGAATTTGTCTTTGTGAATTCAGAAACGGCAATCGTTCCAGAAATGTTGTTGTATCTATAATTGGAGAAGAGTAAAATGAAGAATAAAGCTGTTGTATTAATGAGCGGTGGAATGGATTCGGCTTTATGTGCTGCTATTGCAAAAGAATCAGGATTTGAATTGACTGCATTACATTTGAATTACGGTCAAAGAACACAATCGAAAGAGAAGAAAGCATTTTTAGACTTAATAAAATACTTTGGTATCTATGAAATTTTGGAGGTAGATGTTTCGTATTTTTCACAAATTGGTTCATCAAGTTTAACTGATAAAAACATTAATGTTCCAATTACGAATTACGAATTACGAATTACGAATGAACTCCCAACTCCAAACTCTCAACTCCAAACTGATATTCCTACAACATATGTTCCTTTCCGAAATGGGAATATTTTGGCGATAGCAACAAGTTGGGCGGAAAGTATAGGAGCAAATTCAATTTTTATCGGTGCTATGCAATTGGATTATAGCGGCTATCCTGACTGCCGGAGAGAGTTCTTCGATTCATTTGAAAAAGCTATTAACATTGGGACAAAACCTGCTACAAATATTAAAATTGTTACTCCAATAATAAATTTTACAAAAAAAGAGGTTGTATTAAAAGGTATTGAATTAGCAGTGCCTTTTAATTTAACATGGAGTTGTTACAAGGATGAGGATTTGGCATGCGGAAAGTGCGATTCCTGTACTTTGCGACTAAAGGGTTTTGAACAGGCAGGTGTGAAAGACCCAATAAAATATAAAACTACTTAAATCAATGGTTTGTAACATATTTTAGCAGAAACTAATTTATTTGTTATTTTTGTATGCTATATAAATTTAAAAGTTAGAATTGATTTTCAATTTATGTCTGAGAAAAAAACAAAGATATGGGATAAACTGAAGTATTCTTTTGAGAATACTTTGTCAGCCGGTGCAATTGGGCTAATTGGATGGTTAGCTTTGATTACATTTCTTTGTGTCGTTCTTGCCGGATTGATTATCTCATTTGGTGGAATCACACAACATGACAGGATTGAATATGGGTTTATCGAAGCAATGTGGCAATCAATGACGAGAATGCTTGACCCGGGAAACTTCGGCGGAGATACCGGCTGGACTTTTCGAAGTATAATGTTGGTAGTTACCATATCCGGTGTTTTACTTATAAGTGTTCTAATAGGAATTGTGTCAACAGCATTTAGAAGTAAAATAGATGAACTCAGCAAAGGTCATACTAAAGTATTGGAAAAAAATCATACATTAATTTTACGTTGGTCTCCAAAAATTTTTACAATACTAACCGAAATTATTACTGCAAATGAAAATTACAAAGGTCTAAGCATTGTTATTCTTGGAGACAAGGACAGAATGGAGATGGAATATGAAGTACGTGCAAAAATTTCTGATTTTAAAACAACAAGGGTTATTTGCAGAACTGGAAAACCACTTGACCTAACAGATATAGAAAAAGTAAATCCACATGAAGCACGTTCTATTATTATTATATCACCCGAAGGAACAAATCCTGACACACATGTTATAAAGTCAGTTTTAGCATTAACAAATAATCCGAACAGAAAGGCAGAGCCCTACCATATAGTCGCAGAAATTAAGGACGAAGCTAATATTGAAGCCGCTGAGGTTGTCGGCAAAGGTGAGGTGACATATGTATTATCTTTCGATGTTGTTGCGAAGGTTACTGCACAGACTTGCAGGCAATCCGGATTAAGTGTTGTTTACGAAGAATTGCTTGATTTTGACGGTGATGAAATTTATTTTCAGGAAGAACCAAAATTATGGGGTAAGACATTTTATGATTCATTGTTTGCCTATGAAGATTCAGCAGTTATTGGTTTGCAGTTTTCTGACTACAGTGTATCAGTAAATCCTCCAATGGATACAATAATTAAAGAAGGAGATAAAATCATAGCTATTTCTGAAGATGATGATACTGTCGTACTTTCAGATAAAACAGATTTTAAAATAGTAACTGAATTTATAACAAACAAGACAACAACACCTAAGCAGGTCGAGAAAACATTGTTTCTCGGTTGGAACAATAAAGGTGGACGAATTGTAAAAGAACTTGATAATTACGTTGCCCCCGGCTCTGAAATTCTTATTTTAGCAGAATATGACAAGATAGACGAAGAGATTGAAGAGCTAAATGCAGTTTTAGAAAACCAAACAATAAGGTTTAAATTTTCTAATATAACATTAAGGTCGGAACTGAATAAAAACCATGTTCAGGAATATGACCACATAATTATATTGAGCTATACTCGTGGCATGGAGATTCAGGAAGCAGACGCACAAACATTGATATGCCTTTTACATTTAAGAAATATCTCAGAGAAATATAATAAGCATCTGAATATAGTCAGCGAAATGTTGGATGTCAGAAATCAGGCATTGGCTGAAGTCGCAAAAGCAGATGATTTTATAGTAAGTGATAAATTAATTAGCTTAATGCTCTCTCAATTGTCTGAAAACAAATATTTAAAATATGTCTTTGATGATTTCTTTGATGCAGAGGGCTCCGAAATTTACTTAAAACCAATTCATGATTATGTAAAAGCCGGGGTTGAAATGGACTTCTACACAGTCCTGGAATCTGCTGCACAAAAAGGGGATGTCGCGATTGGATATCGTATTAATGAATTTGCTTACAATTCGAAAGAATTTTATGGGATTCATGTAAATCCAAAAAAATCAGAAAAAGTAATTTTTAAACCAGAGGATAAGATAATAGTATTGGCTGAAGATTAAGGACTCACAGCTTGCATCGGATAACGGACTACAATTATGGAAAACACTGACAACAAACTTGCTCTTATTGGAATTAATTATAAAACTTGTAAAATAGAAGACAGAGAAGTTTTTCTATTGGATAAAAAGGAAGAGACCGAATATGCTCAAGCATTGAATTCATACGATGAGGTTGACGGAGTAATGATACTTTCGACCTGCAATCGTCTGGAATTTTATTTTTCGCTAAATACTTTCGTTGACCCTTTTGATTTGATTGAAAGAGTTTATTCATCAAAGAAAATAGATATGAATAAATATGAACATATTTTTTATACTTATCGTAAGTTAGAAGTATGCAAGCATTTATTCAGTGTGATTTCCGGTTTGGATTCACTCGTTTTAGGAGAGTTTCAGATTCAGGGACAATGCAGGGAAGCATACAGCAAAGCATGTAAAATTAAAACGGTTGACGGATTGTTACATAAGTTGTTACATGCCGCTTTCAGAACCGGTAAGAGAGTGAGGAGTGAAACACCAATAGCCGAAGGAAGACGTTCGGTCAGCGGAATGGCAGCTCAGATTATCATTGATAATTTATCTAAAAATGAGACTATCTGTATAATTGGAGTCAATGAAAATACAAGTATAATTGCAGATAAATTACAGTCTGCCGGCTTTACAGATTTCATTTTTGTGAACAGGACAAAATACAAGGCAGATATGCTGGCAGAGCAGTATGGAGCAAAAGCATACGGACTTGACGAGTTGGAAAGGTGTTTGGAAGTATCACAATCGGTTTATACGAGTACGGGGGCAAGCGATTATATAGTCAGTTCCGAATTGATTAACAAATTAAATGCGAAATCAGTATGCCCGAGATTAATGATTGACATGGCTGTACCACGTGATATTGAAAGCTCGAATGTTCCGGATAATGTCAAAATTTATGATATTGATGATTTGAAGCATTATTTGGAGGAGCAAAGGAAAAATCAAATTGAAGCTTTACCCGGAGCTGAAAAAATAGTTGATGACGAGGTGAGTGTATTCCAGGCATGGTCAGAGATGAGGACAAATACAATTTTGGAGCCATATTCTGAAAAATTTGAGTTAATCAGACAGCAGATATTGGAGGAATACAGACAACAATTTTCTGAGCAGGCATATGAAAAGGCGGACAATTTGACACGTTCGCTGATACACAGGTTGCAATCTACATTTGTGAGGGCATTGCTAAGAACAAACCAAGAACTAAAGGTTTTGCTCCAACACAGGGATTCAATGTGAGTCGTTAATCGTTAGTCTACAGTAGTTAGTCATTTCTTTTCTACCTCATAAACAAGTTCATAACTGTTATCATAATGAACTGGAAAGTAAAAATTTTTAATAAATGCAAAAATTTTCGTAATTTTGTGATTTAAAAATGTTTATAAATTATTAAACGTTAGAAAAATATGACAAAACCTTTAAGTATTCTGTTCGTTACAAGTGAAGTGATTCCATTTATTAAAGTCGGTGGAATAGCTGATGTTTCATATTCCTTACCTTTGGCTATTCGGGATTTAGGGCATGATATAAGGGTTATGATACCAAAATATGGATGTATCTCCGAGCGACGGAACAGGATTCATGAGATTAACCGATTGAGGGATATACCTATTCAAATCGGGAAATTGAGCGATACGGCAACGGTTAAGTCGTCATCGATGAATAATCCGAGAACTAAGGTTCAGGCATATATAACGACAAATAATAAATATTTTGATTCGAAAAAAGGAATTTATGAGAACATGAACACGGGTGAGCCATACCCGGACAATGACGAAAGGTTTTCATTCTTTTGCCGTTCGGTGATTGAAACGTGTTTGATATTGGGATGGTTTCCTGATGTAATTCATTGTAATGATTGGCAGACTGCAATATTACCTGCTTATGCAAAGATTTTATTTCCTGAAGAATTCAAGAAGACTAAATTTGTATTTACAATTCATAATATTCACGAACAAGGAGAATTCCCTGCAAGTAGTTTTGCCAAAACAGGATTACCTGATACAGTAAAGAAAGAATTTATACATAAAAAGAATATGAATTTTATCAAAGGTGCTTTGTCGTTTGCTGATTATGTTACAACTGTCAGTCCGAACTATGCCAATGAAATAAAAAGCGATGATAAATACACAAATGGTATAAGTGCAATATTGTCTAAAATGAATAACTTCAAAGGAATTTTAAACGGAATTGACCCATGGTATTGGAATCCTACAAAGGATAAGTTATTAAAAAAGAAGTTTACAAATGATTTTTGGGATTTCAAGGATTCAAATAAGAGTTTTGTTTTGAAGAAATTCAATTTGGAGGAAAAGGAAAATGTTCCTCTTATAACAATGATAACGCGATTGGACGAGCAAAAGGGGTTACCTTTGGTTATTGAAGCGGCTGAGAAGTTCTTGAATGAAGATGTACAATTTGTTCTTTTAGGTGAAGGCAGTAATGCGGTCAAACAGAAATTAACAAATTTAGCAAAAAAATATAAAGATAAATTTGCAGTTAGTTTTGGATTTGATGAAGAACTGGCACATAGGATGGAAGCCGGGGCAGATATTTATCTTTTACCTTCGCAACATGAGCCATGTGGTTTAAATGCATTATATTCTTTGGCTTACGGCGCTTTGCCAATTGTAAGGGAGACAGGCGGTCTCAAAGATATTGTCACGGATATTAATGAGGAGAAACTTACCGGAAATGGTTTTATATTTAAAAATTATAAATCTGCAGACTTGCTAAAAGTAATTGACAGAGCTTTACGTCTTTATTCAAATAAAGAAAAATGGGAAAAAATTGCAGTTAACAACATGCATCAGGATTATTCATGGAAACAGAGAGTAAATGAATATGATGAGATTTATAGTTTAATTACAAAATAGTCGACAATCGATAGTCGTCCTTCGACAAGCTCAGGATGACAGTCGTTAGTGAATTTGATGATGAAAAAAAGATTGAATTTTATGTTTTTTAGAAGAATTGGTTTTTTATTAGCAATTGTTTTTATGATTGTATTTTTGAGTTCGTGCAATGAAGAACCGACATTTATGGGTTCGACTTTGCTACAGGATACAGTTTCAATATTTCCATTGAGTACATCCACTACCGAATTAATTACGGGAGCATCATCATTTCAACACAATTTTAATATTGTGAATACAGGGGTCATGCATATTGGGAAAGCCGGTGAAATCACCGCATTATCCTTATTAAGATTTAATGAGCCAATTAAAACAACGGACGATTATGATTTTTTATTGAATTACCCAATTGATAAAATATTGTCCTGCAAAATCAAGCTTTTTCCGAACAGATACACTTTTGGTGATTCATCAAATCCATCGGCTTTGTCATTCAAGGTTTACCGGGTAAATAATTATTGGTCGAATCTGACATCATGGGATTCTTTGGACGCAAATAGTGTTATAGATTATTCATCTGCTGTAGCTTCTTTTACCGGTCAAATCAGTCAAAAAGACTCTATGGAAAATATTGAATTGGATTTTGACAAAGAAGTGTTTTTAAACTGGGTCCAAAATTGGTATGATTATAAAAATGGTGATTCAAATTCAATTGTTTGGGGGTTAGCTTTTGTACCGGATGAAAATTCAACAGTAATCAGACAATTTTCGGGAACAAATTCAGCTACTTCAGAAGCAACTGAGATGACAATAGTATACAAAGATACTGCAGGAATAATAGATAGTCTGGTTATTCAAAAGTCAATTGATAAGCCAATTTACAAAGTTCCGAACTTTAATCCTGATGAGATGATAGTACAGGGAAGTCTTTGTTTCAGAACCTTTCTATATTTTGATGTAAGTATGATACCTCCAAATTCGGCAATTCATTCTGCCCATTTGGAACTGACATTGAACCGGGAGAAGTCACTTAAAGGTAATCACCCATTAGACACTACTTTATTGGGAGAACTACCTTCGGATACATCTTTATATAATGGAGATGATTTTATCAGGTCTTATTATGCTGAAATAACCGGTGATGTATTTAAATTTACAAGTATTACTTCTGCTGTTGAAATGTGGAACAGAGGTTCCGGAACAGGAGGTTCCGGAAAAGGTTTGATAGTATTTCATCCTGACGGAACTGAAAATGAACGATGGGAGTTAGATAAATTAACATTTTATGGACCGAACGAACCTGACAGTACAAAAAGACCGGTTTTAAAGATTATATATTCGAGAATAATTCGTTAGGTGATAGAGTCGGTAGTGGATAGATGTTTGATAAGTAAAAAAAAGGATAGAGTTGAGTAAGAATATTAAAATATTTATATTTAGTAAACAGAGAGTTAATCTTGCGTTGCTATTACTCATTTTTATTTATAGTACTCAGAATTTACATTCGCAGGGAGGTTCTAATTATTCAATATTTGGTATTGGAGACATTGAAACAAGCCCCGGTGCCGCATACGAAGGACTTGCAGGTACTTCTATAGCATTTCCAACAGAACATTCAATAAATACAGTTAATCCTGCTGTTTGGTCGAAACTGACAAAAACAAGATTACTAACGGGATATAAGTTTAATCAACATCTTATTCAGGATGACAATAATAACTTATTATTCCAGAACAATGGTAAAATCAGTACTTTGTCAAGTATTTTTGTGATTGATACCGGAATGGGTTTAACGTTTAGTTTTGGAATAAATCCTTTCAGTAATGTTAACTATTTAATTGAGGTGCCTAATGAAGTTAAGTTCGAAGGTTTGGAAGTAACAGGAACGAGTATGTATGAGGGGCAGGGAGGTATATCATTGGGATATATAGGCGGTTCAGTAAATATTTTCAATGGTCTTGCAATCGGAGTAAGCGGGTTTACTACTTTCGGAGTTATTAAATCATCGATAACTACCGCTTTTAACGACGACAACTTCTTTATGGTTGAAAACAAAACAGAAAATAAATTTAGTGGATATGGGTTTAGACTTGGACTGCTTTACGAACCGTTAATAAATTTAAATGTAGGATTGTTCACTGAGCAACATCTTGACCTCAATTATGACCAGGAACAAATTTACAATTCTAACTTCACAACAGACACAACTTATATCAAATTAAATTCAGTTTCACTGCCAAATTCTTTTGGAGCAGGATTTTCTTATTTACTTGGAAAATTCAGAGTTGGAGCTGACTTCAAGCTCTACCAGTTCGCAGGAATAAATTATAATCCGGGACCTTCAACCGAATATATAAATATGAATGTAATTTCTGCGGCTGTGTCAAGAATTGGTAATCCCAGCTCCGGTGCAGATTTTGCAGACAAAGTAACTTATAACTTTGGTGTTGGAATGAAGCAGTTGTATTATAAATTTAAAGGAAACCAGATTAACGATATTTTTGTTTCTCTTGGTGCTAATATTCCAATTGTAGGAACATCAATAATAGATGCAACAATCACCATCGGTAACAGAGGAACGTCTTCATCGGGACTAGTCAATGAATTTTACGGAAGATTGTCTATTGATATAAGTATTGGTGAAACGTGGTTCAAACCTATAAACAGAGAATATTAATCAATAATAAGTTTTAACTTTAATTGAGCACAATATTACTTTTTCATAATCTCGATTAACCTTTTATTCTTATTTGCTGTGTCAAAAGAAAATTGAACATCAATAACTCCTTCAGGAAAAGATTTTGTATTTTTCTCAGGCCATTCTATCAATTTTAATGAATTATCATCATAAAGGAATTCATATAACCCAATTTCATCAA
>CAZEHW010000127.1:0-9840 GCA_964511865.1 uncultured Hyphomicrobiales bacterium
CACAGAAAGATATTCGGTTCTTATCGAAGGCATTACTTATAAGGATGGAAATCCAACACTTTTTTATTTTAAAGCTCAGACAACTGCTAACTTATCTTTAAAATTTGACCCTTCTTTAAATTTTAAAGATAATTCAAATAACACTATTGCGTTACAGTTAGACCCTAATTTTTTCTTTAAAAAATGGGAATCAATTCTTGACCCTAATGACCCGAAGAACGCAAATGATATTGAAAATACTTTAATCAATACGATAAAAGCACTAAAAAAATAAAGGTCGAATGACCAAAATGTAAACAAAATTTATTGGAGGACTTTATGAAAAGTTTTAAATATGTAATATTAGCACTTATTATTCTGTTAATATCTGCTCCCGAATCACAATCATTTTCACCAAGAGGAAAAAGTTTCGGACTTGGAATTATGCTTGGAGAACCTACGGGTTTGACCATGAAGATATGGGCACAAAAAGACGAAGCATTTGCATTCAGCTTAGGTAATTCCTATTTAGGAAGCTTAAGAATTGGCATGGATTATCTTTGGCATTTCAATGCATTCAACTCAAGTATTGTCAACCTTTATGCAGGTCCCGGTTTAGCTGTAGGAATTGGAAGAAGCGGCGGATGGTGGTACAAAGATAAAAATAAAACATGGTATAGAGAAGAAGATGATATCGGTATAGGTGTACGTGGAGTCTTTGGTATTAATGTAGTTCCAAGAAATTCACCGATAGAAATATTTGGAGAAATCGGTCTTCTGGTTGGTTTTCTTCCGGGAACGTATACCAACATGGAAGGTGCTATTGGCATCAGATACTATTTTTAAATAGAATGTTAATGGTCGGATTGCACAGATGATGATTTGATTAAACTGTCTTTGTACCCTTCATCTTGCAGTCCGAAATTTTATAAATGGTAAAAAAGGTTTTTATCATATTATTGAAACATATTTAATATAAATTAATAAAAATTAATTTTTTAATATCATTTATATTTGTTAAATTATTGCAAAAATGTGAGTACCGTGCTGAATGAGAATAAATAATGAAATAGAATTTACCACATTTATTAAATGAAAGCTGTTATGAAGCTTTATATTAAATATATGGTTTGCATTCGCTGCAAGTTGGTAGTAGCTTCCGAACTTGAGAAGTTGGGGCTAAATTTTTCAAATTTGTTATTGGGTGAGGTCGAAATATTAGACATTATCTCCGAAGAACAGATAAAAGCTCTTGATGTAGGTTTGAAGAAGTCAGGACTTGAACTTATGGGTAATAAGAAAAGTCAGCTTATTGAAAAAATTAAGAGTACCATAATCGAGCAAATACACTATTCTGAAGATGATTTACGGATTAATTTTTCCGAATTCTTAGCAGAAAAATTAGGTTATGACTACACATACTTATCAAATCTTTTTTCGGAAGTAACCGGCACAAACATACAGCAGTTTATTATCAAACATAAAATTGAACGTGCAAAAGAGTTAATAATATATGATGAACTTAACCTCAGCCAGATAGCATGGAAACTTCAGTACAGCAGTGTTCAGCATCTATCAAATCAATTTAAAAAAGTTACCGGCTTAACCCCATCGCATTTCAAATACCTAAAGGAAAAACGTCGTAATTCACTAAACGGAGTATAATTTTCGTTGTAGATTTCCACTGATGAGCTTAAGTGATGTTGCATAAAAGTTTGACATCAAATAAAACATACCAAAGTGCAATAAAATGTTTTTTAGAAAATAATATTTTATAAAAGTTATAGTACAAAATATAACCCTATTTCTTTTCACAATATTCTAATTTCTATTTTCTAAAGCCGTTATCCAGAGAGGATATTATTTGAATTAATTATCTTTATAAATATTCGAATGAAGGGAACCTCGCGGGTGGCTGGAGTATGGTAAAATGAATGCTCAAAGATTCGACCCTGACTTATGCTTTTAAAAGAAGTATTTTTTCATTTTTTTCTCACTATCTGAAGATAGTGGCACAGTATTTTTTCATTATTTTCTCACTATCTGAAGATAGTGGCACAATATTTTTTATTTTTCACTAAATTTCTAATTCGTAATTATTCAAAGATTCCTTCTTTGATTCCTCTGTAACCTCTCAGGAAATCTTGAATTTTCATAGGTCGTTTTCCGGGTAGTTGAATTTCTCTTAATGAGATAATACCCTTGTCGCATTGAACATTCATTATGTTGTCATTGATCGAATAAGTTCCCGGTACTCCTTTTCCGCAAGCAGAAAATTCAACACGAAGTATTTTTAATCTTTCACCATTCCAGATTGTCCATGCACCCGGAAAAGGAGAAAGTCCGTGAATGAAATTTCTCAAAATCTGAGCATGTTGATTCCAACTGATTTTACAAAACTCAGGAAATATTTTCGGAGCAGGTGATGCTAATGTATCATCCTGTTTCATTAGTTTGTAATCACCTGAATGCAAAAGATTGCAAGTATCAATAGCCATTTGTGCGGCTTCGGGCATCATTAGGTCATGCAAATCCCCGGCTGTGGCTCCTTCAGGAATATCAATAGCTTTTTGCAGTAAAATGTTTCCGGTGTCAACCTTTTTTTCGAGAATGAATGAAGTCAGCCCGGTAGTTTTCTCGCCATTCATTATTGCCCAATTGATTGGTGCGGCACCTCTGTATTTTGGCAGTAAGCTTCCATGAATATTATACGTAGCAATATTTGATAAACTGAAAACTTCTTCGGGTAAAATCCTGAAAGCAAGGACTACCATGATATCCGGTTCATAAGTTTTGAGTTCTTTGATGAAGTTTTCGTCTTTAAGCTTATCAGGTTGCAAAAGTGGTATACCAAGTTTTAATGCTTTAATTTTTATCTCCGAAGGCATTACTTTTTTTCCTCGTCCCTGTGGCTTGTCGGGAACGGTAACAACTGCCTTTACTCCGAAAGTTTCGTGGAGTTTGTCAAGTGTAGGCACGGCAAATTCCGGTGTTCCCATAAACACAATATTTGGTTTTTTTTCCATCAGAGATAAACTTTCAACTATTCATTATTCATTATTCACTATTCATTATTTATTACCCTGTCAGGATTATTTTTAACAAAATCTGCCCATGTTTTTCCCTTGCTTTTAGTTGTTGTACGTTTCAAGGCATGACAAACTGCTACGGCCAAAGCATCAGTAGCATCAAATGGACCTGTAGCTTCTTTAATGCCAAGCAATGTTTTTATCATGAATTGCACCTGTTCTTTTCCTGCCGCACCTTTCCCGGTTACAGATTTTTTAACTTCTTTTGGTGAATATTCAAAAACCGGTATATCTTTATTAACTGATGCAAGTACGGCAACTGCCCTTGCATGTGAAAGCTTCATCAACGATTGTGCATTCTTTGCATAAAACATTGTTTCAAAAGCTGATTCATCCGGTTCAGTCCTTACTATGACTTCAGTTATTCTGTTGTAGATTTCCTTCAATCGTAAATTTAAATCCTCAAATTTTAGTTTTGCCCTAATGACGCCATACTCAACAACAGAAAGTTTATTACCTTCTTTAATAATTACACCGTACCCACAATACACTGAGCCCGGGTCTATTCCTAAAATTGTAACCTTATTTGTCATAGAAATTGAATTATATTAAAATATGTTTTAACAATCGAATCATTTTTGCTTCAATAAATCTCTTATTTCAGTAAGGAGTTGTTCTTCCATTGAAGGTTCAGGAGGAGCCGCAGGTGCTTCTTCTTCTTTCTTTTTGAAAGAGTTTATTCCCTTAATCATAAAGAAAATTGAAAATGCAACTATTAAAAAATCAACAACAGTTTGTACAAACTTTCCATAGTTGAGAGTCACAGCGGGAACTTCTCCGACGGCATCTTTCAGGACAAACACAAGAGCAGTAAAATCCATACCGCCTAGTAAAACACCTATCGGGGGCATTAAAACGTCTGCAACAAGAGATGCAATAATTTTGCCGAATGCACCACCAATGATTACTGCAACAGCAAGGTCAACAACATTGCCTCTCATTGCAAACTCTTTAAATTCTTTCATCATACTCATAGCAACCTCTGTATTTTGTTAAAGAAAAATTAATCAATAGAATAACTAATTTACAAATTATAATTTTTTACTAACTAATTCAAATAATTTTATATTTCAAAGCATTTTCTGTTCCGGTGTTAATAATGGCAAGTTGAGAGAATATCTAATAATTAACAATAAATAACGTCAATAGTTTTTTTAGAATAATACTTAGATAATGAATTTTTTAAATCCAATAGCATTAATAGGTTTACTTGCGGCGGCAATTCCGATTGTTCTGCATTTTTTAAATCTTAGGAAATTGAAGATAATTGAATTTTCTTCTTTGCGGTTTTTGAAAGAACTACAAAAAACAAAAATACGCAGGTTGAAACTAAAGCAAATTATTCTTCTTATTCTGAGAACTTTGGCTGTTGTATTTGTAATTATTTCATTAGCCCGTCCTGCGATAGAAGGAACATTACCCGGATTTGGGAGCTACTCAAAAACAAGCACTGTTATCATTATTGATAATTCATTCAGTATGGATTTATCTGATGAGTTGGGGAACAGATATACTCAAGCAAGAAATACTGCCATGTCCATTTTAAATGAACTGAAAGAAGGTGACGAAGCCGCTATAATTGAAATGGCTGATGGTGAATTCAATAAAATAATTTCTCTTTCCAGAAATTTTGAGAATTTAAAAGAACACTTATCAAAAATCAAAGTTGAATACCGTTCAGCAAATATTGAAAGAGCTTTAAGAACTGCTGTTGCTGTCCTCAAAAAAGCTGATAACATAAATAAGGAAGTTTTTGTTATCAGTGATGCTCAAAACAATGTCTTTTTAAATGATATAAAAGATAGTTTTAAAATTTCAGAACCACCCGTTGTCTATTTTGTTAAAATTGGAGCTAATTCCGATAAATCAATAGCCAACGCATCTTTGGATTCTCTTGAAGTTTTGAACAGGATATTTCAGTTTGATAAACCGGTTGATATTGAAGCGACTATTAGCAATAGCTCAAAAAAGGATTTAAAAGGTCTTGTTGTCAGCATGTTTTTCAACAAAAACAGAGTAGCCCAAAGAAGTATGGACATTCCTGCTGAGCAATCGAGGAAAATTGAAATTTCAGCATCTCCACAACAATATGGATTAGTCAGAGCTTCGGTACAAATTGAAGATGATGCTTTGAATCTCGATAACCAAAGACATTTTGGATTCGTAATTCCTGATAAACAAAAAGTAGCATTAATAGGTTCCACTAATAGTAGAAAATTTATTCAATTGATTTTAGATGCCAACAGCAACGGAGAAAAACTGACTAATTTACAAGCATTCGATTCCAAGCAGATACCCGGTATAAATTTCTCTGATTTTGATATGGTGGTTTATGCCTCCGGTCCTTATTTAAAAAGCGATTTTCAAAAGTTAATTCAATATATAAAAAATGGTGGCTCTGCGTTGTTCTTTGCAGATGGCTCAACTGAATTTGATTTATTTAAGTCCGCTGTGAATGAACTGGGCTTTGGTTCAATTAAAGAAAGAGTATTTGACCGGGAAAATCCTGCTGTATTCACAATGGTTGACAAGGTTCATCCCATCTTCGAAGGTGTTTTCAAAGGCACAACCGATAATAAGGCAGTTGTTGAATCTCCAAGTATTTACAAATCTTTCTCTAATTCGGGTGGTTTACCGATTATTACTATTACAGGAGGCAACTTCCTTTCGGAAAGCAGAATTGAAAATGGAAAAGCAATTTACTGTTCGGTAGCTCCTGATGCCGTATGGAGCACTTTCCCTCTGACCGGACTGTTCCCTGCCGTAATTTATAGAAGTGTTATTTATCTTTCTGCAACAGAGGGGCTTGGCAGATTTGCTAACGCCGGTGAAAATATTATGCTCTCTTTACCTAAAAAATTTGCTTCAGGTTCTAATTTTAAAATTGTAGATGCTAATGAAATTGAGAGATATCTATCGGCTGTAATGCTTCCTTCCGGTGCAGTTCTTTCCTTGGATAATCTGAATATTCCGGGTGTTAATGCAATTTATTCAAATCAGGAGAAAATTATAAATATTGTTTCTGTCAATCATCCGGCATTGGAATCAAAACTCCAAACATCAGATAATTCTGCAATTGAAAAAAATCTTGAAGCACTTCTTGGTGATAATTCGAATATCAATATAATAACAGAACCAAAGAAGGTTATGAGTAAAGTTAACAGACTCCGAACGGGTACCGAACTTTGGCAGATTTTTGTTATTCTTGCACTTGTTTGCCTTGTTGCAGAAATGATTGTAAGAAAAAATTCAAAAAATGAAACTGAGAATTAAATGGTTAAAGCATCTGAAATATTGAATAGTAAAGAAATTCCTGAAAACTATAAATACTACTGGAATTACCAATATGAATTAGGAAAACAATTTATTGTACCTTACTCTTTAGAGATTGGATGTTTTGCAGAAGGAAATTCTGTATTTGAAGTTGGCTCTGCAGAAGGAGGAGTCCTTGCCGCATTTGTTGAAGCAGGAGGGATAGAAGCTGTTGGCTCCGATATTGCTCAAAACCGGCTTGAAATGGGTGAAAAAATCACAAAGATATTACAGCTGCCTATCACTTTCAGTAATCATAATATCATAACAGAAGATATCCCGGATAATTGGAAAGACAAGTTCAATCTTGTTTTACTTCGAGATGTAATAGAGCATCTCGACGATACAGAGATTGCTTTGAAGAATATCAGAAAAATAATAAAACCGGGTGGGTTTCTATTTGTTTCATTTCCGCCGTATTATTCTGCCTTTGGTGGTCACCAGCATACTCTTGGTAATAAATTAGGGAAATTACCTTTTTTGCATCTTCTTCCCGACTTCATTTTCCATAAACTGATTTCAAGCGGAAGGGAAGCTGACATTGGAGAAGTCAAAAGATTGCAAAATATTAAGCTGACAACCAAGAAATTTGAACAAGCAATGAGCCAAGCCGGATATGAAATTCACAAAAGAGAATTTTATTTGCTCAGACCTGTTTACAAGATGAAATTTGGTCTGCCTACAATAAAATTAACAAAGCTTGCATTTCTGCCATTCGTAAAAAATCTGTTTAGTTTAGAAGCATTGTATGTGTTAAGGAAGAAAATTTGAATTTTACATTTATAGCAAATCTTTCTAAATCCAGATTCATTAATACACAATCACCTTTTGTGCTCTTAGCAGCTTTTAACTATTAATACTAATGTTAAATTTACCTCACAATTATAAATTTCTGAAACTCACTACCATACCTCACAAAATATACTCCCGAAGGTAAACTCGAAACATCAATTTTTGTGTCAGGTTTTTGGGTATTGGGTATGGTCAGGAGGCATTTACCAAAAACATTGTAAATTCTAATATCTAACTCCTCAATGAGAGGAGAATGAAATATGATATAATCTTCTGCCGGATTAGGTATAATTCGTAATTCGTAATTCCTAATTCCTAATTCACCCACCCCCGTAGTATCTTCCGGCGGAAACTTAAAAAAATCGCCTTCATACCTGAATATTCCTGCATCCCAGGTGCCGATGAGCGGTGTGTGTCCAGCCCAGCAAACAAGCATTTTCCGGCAGTTATCCATTTCGTTTGGTGTTGGTTCGTAAACCCAAGTATCGCCCCCGTCGTTTGTCATTGCTATTTTACCGTAAAAACCGACTGCTATTCCGTTTTTTTCGTCTGCAAAAGCGATGTTGTTTGTCAAACCAATTTCAGGATATTGATACTTTTTATGAATTAATTCCCAATGATAACCTCTATCAGTTGTTTTGTAAATTATGTCATAATAATTACCACTTGGTAAATCAAAATCAACACCATCGCCACAACCATAACCTACTGAATCATTAATAAAAAATAAATTGGTTACATTATTCCCCCATTTCTTAAATTCACTTTCAAAATAAAACAATGTATCCCATTTATTTTCTTTCATATGATATTTCATAAAAGCCAAATGATTATGTGTATCTAATGGAGGAGTTACAAAACTTGTCATTACAACAGAATTAGAATCCATAAATATCGGTGAATAAAAAGTTTGGTAATTATCGCTTTTCGGATGCCTCTTAAAAGTTTCCCAGCCGTCGGTGGTAGTAAAATAATTGTATCCGTTAGCAACAAAGCCGTAATTTGTATCATACATTGCCAAGTTTCTTAAGTAACTGCTTTCGGAGCTAACTGAATCTAATATAATTTTTTTTAATGTTCTGCCGGAATCCAACATTTTCAATATAACTGCATCATTTTTAGGAATTATATAGTAACAATCCATGTTAAGGAAAATACCAGCTCTAATAAATCGAACTTTGGGTTCATCCTGAACAGACTCATCAGGTACTTTATATTTCAATTCCCAAATACTACCTTCATCGGTTGATTCATAAATCCGAAATCCTGATTCAAGGAAATCAAGAGATGGATGATTAACAAGTGAAAAACAGTTATTTTTATTAATACAATAAATTGACTCGACTTTTTCATATTGTTCAAAATGGACAGGTAACCAATCACTAAGCAGTTTATTAATCGGGAAAAATATTAAAAAAATTAATAAGATAAATTTTATTTTTTTCATTTTATGTCCTATTCGAGTTAAAAGTAAAGCCCCTTCCTAGTTTGAGAGGGGCTTAAAACATTATCTGATAATTTTGAATTTTCCGGTTTTTACTACAAATCCATTGGCAGTTATGCCATACACATAAACTCCCGATAAAAGAGATGATAAATCAACATCAATTGAACTTCTTCCACTAATCATTTTTAGAGCTTTACTCATAGTTAATTTTCCGGTATAGTTGTATATTGAAACATCTAAATTCAATTCATTATTATTATCGTAGGTTACCTTCAAAAAGTTTTGGTCGTAATAAACGATAATTAAATTGTTAATAAGGTATTGAACTGTATCTTGATGTAATTCTCCTCTTATCTCAGGTTTTTTGGGATATAGTTCATTAAAGCTTTCCAGATAATCGCATACATTATAACATTGTAATCCGGTACGTGGCGGGTAAGCAAAAGCTACTCCGGTTTCTGAATCTGTTAAAACAATACTTGAATATGATTCTTCTGGCAAAAAATCAGAAATATTCCAGGTTTCGCCTTTGTCGGGAGATGTCCTTATTAATCCTGATAAACCAACAGCAATTACAGTATTTCCCTTAGCATCTATCGAACTGAACCAATAGGACTTTTTTACATCAATTTTCGTATCACATCTTTTCCATGAAAAACCTGAATCTGTTGATTTCAAAATTGTTCCAAAGTCACCGCAAATGAAAATAGTCGTACTATCAAACATACAGGCATCATTATAATTATTAGCAATGTATTCAACTGTAAAATAATTCTCAAATTCGGCCAGACAAATTGAATTGGAAATAAATATAATCAAGATTAATAAAAGTATTGTTTTCATTTTATAATTCCATTTTTAAAAAATATTTAAGGGCAAACAGACAAACATTCTTCAAGCAATATCCATAAAGGGTCTAAATCCGGTTCAGTACACTCATCATTCATTTGAAACGGGGCGTCCCATTCTGTTGCTTCAATAATAGGTGGTTGCTTATTAATATTCCAACACCATTTATACAATTGACCGCAATAGCCTGCATCAATACAAAAAAGTGATACATAATTACCCTTGGTTTGATAGATCTGTAACCTTCGGGGAAACAGGGCTTTTTTATTTCAATTTTCAAATAAAAAAATTTAAACAACAAAAGAAATTATTCTTTAACACTTTATATGTTTAACTTAACTGATTATTTTCACATTTCCTAATGTTAATTTT
>CAZEHW010000128.1:0-9760 GCA_964511865.1 uncultured Hyphomicrobiales bacterium
GCTATCAAATTCATTAAAAATGGAGGGAAAAAAGTTATTATTACTTCCTATGAATTTTTAATAGATGCTCTTGAAGAAAAAGCAGGAACATATATTTTACCATAAATTTATAAATATTTGAGGTTGATAATGAAAAATTTAATAAGATTGATTTCAATGATAATATTAATAATATTACCATTGATTATATTATCGGGTTGTGCTTCCATTTTCAAAGGTCCTAATGATAGAATTAGGTTAAATTCAAACCCTGTTGGCGCAGATATATATATAAATGGTGATTTTGCCGGAAAAGCACCACTGAGATTTAGTTTAAAGGCAAGCAAGTCATATATTATCGAATTTAAAAAAGACGGTTATACTTCCTGTACTTATCATGTAAACAGTGAAATTGGTGCCGGTTGGATTATTCTCGATATTATTGCAGGATTAATTCCTGTGGCAATTGATGCAGTAACAGGTTCATGGTATTATTTAGAACCTGATTATCTGAATTGTAATATGGAAAAAGATAGAATTTAAAATTATAAACATGGGATTGAAAAAATGAAATTAAGACATGTAGTTGAATCTCAGCAGTTCACGGTTCCCCGCCTGATGGAACTTTTTAAGAGAACTGAAGAAATGAAAAAAATTGTTGCCCGTGGTGGTACCCGTGATTACGAAACTAAAATTATGGCGAGTTTGTTTTACAAACCATCTACCAGAACAAGATTTTCCTTTGAAGCTGCAATGTTTCGTCTTGGAGGAAAAAATCTTGCTACTGAGCAAGCTTATGAATTTTCTTCCGAAATTCAGGGAGAAAAATTAGAAGATACAATTAGAATTATTTCAGATTATTGTGATGTTATAGTTCTCAGGCACCACGAAGAAGGTGGAGCAAAAAGAGCCGCATCAATATCGCCGGTTCCAATTATCAATGCCGGAGACGGATCTGGTGGTCAGCATCCAACTCAAGCCCTCTTGGATTTGTACACAATATACAACGAATGTCACGCTCTCGATGGATTATCTGTTGCTTTTATCGGCGCTTTGGACAAAGGCAGAACCGTCAGGTCGCTTGCATATTTACTAAGCAAATTCGAAAGAAGTAAATTATATTTTATCGCTCCGGATGAATTACAGATTAGACCTGATATTCTTGAACATCTTGAAGAAAATGGAGTTTCTTATCAGTTGGTTCATTCAGTTGATAATATTATTAACAAAGTTGATGTAGTTTATCAGACAAGAATTGACAGGGACAGATTGAAGGACAGGAATATTGATTTATCAAATTATAATATTGATTCTGCTTTCTTGCAAAAAATGAAGTATAATTCAATTATCATGCATCCCCTTCCTCGTTCCGTTGAAATTGATACAGATATTGACCATGACAGAAGAGCCGCATACTTCAGACAATCAAGGAATGGTTTATATGTCAGAATGGCTCTATTGACAATGCTCTTCGAAGAAAACGATGAACCAACTTTGTTTGATGCATTTAAGAAATAGTAATGTAAAAAATAGATAAAAAGTTATTTTAACACAATCATAGGAAAATTTAATTTATGAAAACACAGGAATATATTGATATTGAAAATAAATATGGAGCACACAACTATCATCCATTGGATGTAGTTATTAGTGAAGCAAAAGGGATTTGGGTAACAGATGTTGACGGTAAAAAATACCTCGATTGTCTTGCCGCATATTCTGCGGTAAATCAGGGGCATTGCCATCCAAAGATAATGGAGGTCTTCGTTCAACAGGCATCAAGAGTTTCTTTGACCAGCCGAGCATTCAGGAACAATCAGCTCCCATTGCTTTATATAAAACTACATGAAATGACAGGATATGATATGTCATTGCCTATGAATTCCGGTGCTGAAGCCGTAGAAACTGCAATTAAAACTGCACGCCGTTGGGGTTATGACGTAAAAGGCATTCCCGAAAACAAAGCTGAGATTATTGTTGCTTCAGGTAACTTCCATGGTAGAACAACCACAATAGTTGGATTTTCTGATGACCCCATGTCCAACAAAGGATTTGGTCCCTACTGCAACGAAGCTTTCCCAATGCACGAATACGGCAATCTCAAAGATTTAAAAGCAAAAATTACTTCAAACACTGCTGCAGTTATGGTTGAACCGATTCAGGGTGAAGGCGGTATTGTAATACCTCCTGACGGTTACCTGAAAGGAATTGAAAAAATTTGCAAAGAAAATAATATTTTATTTATTTGTGATGAGATTCAATCGGGATTGGGTAGAGCAGGAAAACTTTTTGCTCATTACTATGAAGACGTAAGACCTGATATAGTAATTATCGGAAAAGCTCTTTCAGGTGGATTTTATCCGGTATCAGCCATTTTAGCAGATAAAGAAATATTGGGAGTAATTAAACCCGGTGAGCATGGTTCCACATTTGGAGGAAATCCGCTCGGAGCCGCTTTGGCTGTCAAGTCTTTGGAAGTTATTGAAGAAGAAAAATTGATTGAAAGGTCTGCTGAATTAGGCGATTATTTTGTTCAAAAATTAAGAGCCATTCAAAGTCCACATATTGTTAAGGTAAGAGGAAGAGGTTTATGGATTGGCTTTGTACTTGACCGTAAAGCAAGACCATATTGCGAAAAGCTCAAAGAAGAAGGTATTCTTTGTAAAGAAACACACGAAAACATTATCAGATTTGCACCACCTCTTGTTATTAAAAAAGAAGAGATTGATTGGGCAGTCGAAAAAATTGAAAAAGTAGTTAAATCATTAGATTGATATTTCAAAAATAAATTATTAGGAGATTTTATGAGTAAGAAGGAAAAGAAAAAAGTAATCATTATTGGAGCGGCAGGAAGAGATTTCCATAACTTCAATACTTATTACAGGAATTGCGAAAATACGGAAGTTGTTGCTTTTACAGCCGCACAAATCCCCGATATCGCCGGAAGAAAATATCCTGCAGTTTTAGCCGGAAAATTCTATCCGAATGGTATTCCTATTTTCGTAGAAAGTGATTTGGAAAAGTTAATTAAAAAGTACGATGTCAGCGAATGTGTTTTGTCGTATAGCGATTTACCTTATGACACAGTTATGCATCTTGCATCAAGGGTTCTTGTTACCGGAGCAAAATTCTCAATGCTGGGTTCATACCCAACTATGATTGTATCGAAAAAGCCTGTTGTATCTATTACTGCTATCCGTACAGGCTGCGGTAAGAGCCAGACAACGCGTGAAGTTGTCCGTCAGTTGATGGCACTCGGCAAGAAGGTTGTTTCTATCCGTCACCCCATGCCTTATGGTGATTTGGCAAAGCAAAAAGTTCAGCGGTTTGCAAAACTTTCTGATTTGGAAAAACATAAATGCACTATCGAGGAAATGGAAGAATACGAACCTCATATAGCAATGAAAAGTATAATCTATTCCGGGGTTGATTACGAAGCTATTGTCAGAGAAGCAGAAAAAGAAGCCGATATAATTATCTGGGATGGTGGAAATAATGATATGCCATTTTACAAACCGGATTTGTCAATCGTCGTTGTTGACCCGTTAAGACCTGGTCACGAAATCGGTTATTATCCCGGAGAAGTTAACTTGCGTATGGCTGATGTAGTTGTTGTGAACAAAGTTGATTCAGCTTATCCTGAAGATATTGACTATGTTTTGGGCAATATCAGGGCTTACAATCCTAAAGCACTGGTAGTTCTTGCCGCTTCTTCTGTCGTTGCAGATAAACCGGAACTAATCAAAGGTAAGAATGTTTTGGTAATCGAGGACGGTCCAACATTGACTCACGGTGAAATGGACATGGGAGCCGGCATGGTAGCCGCCCGTAGATATGGTGCCATCAGTTTTGTTGACCCGCGTCCCTATACTGTTGGTAAGATTACGGAAACATTCAAAAAGTATCCTGAAATTGGGACACTATTACCTGCTATGGGTTACGGCAAAGAGCAAATGAAAGATTTAGAAAGAACAATTGCAAGAACTAAATGTGATTCTGTTGTGATTGGTACACCTATTGATTTGGCTCGTTTCATTAAAATCAAACAACCAAAAACAAGAGTTTATTACGAATTGGCTGAGATCAGCAAACCAAAATTGGCTGATATCTTAAAAGATTTTTTAAAGAAGATTAAGTAAGATAAATTAATAAAAGGGATTCAAAATTTTGAATCCCTTGATTTTTTTAGCATTTAACTTTTATTATATCCCGGATGGCTCTTTAATGATTGAAGCATTTTCGATTATTACCGAAAATTTATATCCACTACCAAAATCTTTATCTACTGCTAAGACACCTTCAAAAACAACAATGTTGCCAACATTCATTGTTTCCATAGTTGTAACAGTTAAGTCATAATCATTTTTACTGCCGGTACCATCCTGAATATGAACCCAGTTCTTACCCATAATATCAGGACTGAATTTTACAACTTTCCCCCGAATTTTCACTGTTTTTCCGGATAACGAACTTTTCTGTTTATACAATTGCTCAACTGTATATCCTCCTTGAAAAGGTTGAATAATTAATTCTTCATCTCTTGAAGTCTTTAATTTTTTATGTGGATTATCTCCCTTCATTCCTTTCATATCTGAACCTGCAGGAAGGTCTTTCCATGGATTTTTTGTACATTCAGATGAAAAAATAATTTTTTTAAAGTCCTTGTTCATTGTATTGCTGTGAAAGTCTTTCATCTCCATTGCTATCTGATAATAAACAGTATCATCTTTCTTTACCTCCATTTGAGTAGCCGCAATCCATTCTTCCTTACCATCCTGGTCAAGAAGCATATAAGAATAACCACCTGAGTTCATGGTCTTAATGACAACTCCTCTTGTATAACCTTCAGGTATAGGTCTTTCATCTTTAGTGCCACATGCAGATAATAATATTGAAATTAATATTGAACAAATAATTAATGTATTTTTAAGCATAATTTTTCCTTTCATTGTTTATTAAAAAAATAAGATACGAAAAAGATTGAAATATATTTAAAAGAAAAGTTCTGTCGTTAAAGATAAGCGACAGAACTTTTTTTGATTTATATGTTTATTAGGACGAAATCTTTATCTTATCACTGTAAATTTGTCAACCTTAACCTTGTCGTTTGCCTTTATACGAACATAATAAGCACCTGATGGTACTAATAAATTATTATTATCCCTTAGATTCCATGACAACTTGTGCTCTCCTCTTGCAAGAATAATGTTATCGTAAGTCTTGACTAAATTCCCCGTACTGTTAAATATTTCAATAATAGCATTTGCTTGTTGCTCAAGTGTAACAAAAATATTAAGCTCATTTACTGCAGGATTGGGGTAACACGAAACTGAAGTCAATCTATTTATATCATCTTCAACATCGTTAATTACAATACTTTTTATTATACCTCTGCTCAGATTCAAAAATGTACCGCTGTTTGTTGTATCGGTTTTTATGGCTCGAACCATATACCAACTGGGTTTTAATAAAATATTAGTATCCAAGAATTCATTGGTTGTTAGCGGTTCTGAATTGATTTTTTCAAAAGGTCCGTTATATTGTTCTGCACGATAGACATTGTATTGATAATCATTATTATCGTCTGGTTTATTCCATGTTATTTGAACTTTCCAATCGGGAATTTGCAATACACTTAGATTTGTTGGTTCAAGGACTTTGTCCATATACATTCTTAAAGTTGGGTCACCCAAAAGAGCTGTGTGTACCTCCTGAGCTGATTGATTAACATAATACCAATTACCCATATAATTAACAGACAAACCAAGGTATTGATTTTTATTGTTTTGACTAAGCATTGAACTATAGCCAATTGGATATCCCATATCCATGTGATGGAAAAACCAATGTGGACGACCAGCCCAACAAGTGGTTAATACTGAAGGTCCTGAACATAATGCTGCACGCAAGAAATTATTTTGTGAATCCCAGTCTCCAAACCATGAACCGAATAACATTGTAAATATTGCATTGACATTTATTGTGTCGAACTGTTCTGAGTTTCCTATGCCATCTGCACTTGATAAACCACCACCGCCACACCCATAAGCCCACAAATAATTATCTGCTGATAATGTATTAAACCAATCAAAACCCTGAGAATTGTCATGAACGCTGTCTGCACCAAAAAACAAAGTTAATGCTCTCCATCCAGACGAAGAAAATCCATTAGTGCCGTACATTCCGAAATTATCATCTATCAAACCTCTGTTAATGTAAGGCATGTTTCCCGTACGGTATTCGTGATTTTTATCTAAGTACCGTTTGATGAGTTCTGTTTCGCTTTCTTCAAATGTTGGCATATTGTAAAAATCCACTCTTCCGACAGGATAGGTAATTGGGATATAGTCAAAATTACTTTGGTCAAATTTTCCATCTCCCGGTATGTTTCTGTTTTCTTCTCTGGTGCTGTTTGTAACATTAATACTATAGTCAGTCCAGCTGTTTTCATTTAAACTTCCATAATAACCGTCACTAGGCCATGCACCTTGATGACCTCCTTGTGTCGAGTCATGACCATCAGGAACTATATAACCGGAATAAGGGACAGCTACTCTACCTAATAAAAATATATAAGTTTCTTTACCGGGGTCATTTTGAAATTCTTCTAAGATAATATTTTTGACAATTTTAACGTTATCTCCATTGAAAGTTTCTGTCCTTGCGACAAGATGCTTATTGCATTCCCATCCTTCGCTAATAAAGTCATTTTCCAATTGGCTAATCTCACCCGGTAAAGCATCTGCAATATTTTCATCAACAATAAGCAGACATCTCTTATTCTCAGATTTTAATACTAAATCTACTCCGGAAAAGATATATCCTGTTGCGGCGAAATTATATGTTTCTGAATTTGCAGTAAAAATTTGCTGTTTTGCTTGATATAAAGCTTTGACCTCATATTCATATCCTACTCCTGCCATTACATAATCATCAGTATAAAAATTGATGGATGTATCTAACACTGCCAATGCCCTCCCGGGAAAATAATTATCACCCAGATTCTTTCTTCGTATTTCATAAGATGTAGCATAAGGATGCTTATCCCAGCTAATCTTTATTTGAGGATTTGAGTCTTTTGTAGCCTCAGCCCGCAAAGTCAATGAGGCAAGCCTGGGCGTATTATTGGGTTGAGAAAATAGATTTGCCGAATTAAAAGTGCTTATTAAAAATGTGCACAATAACAAAATAATGAGTATACGATGATTCATTTATACCTCTATAATTATAATTTAACTTTATACAATTAGTAAAAATATAATTTAATGGATTACATTCAATTTTGCAACTATACTTTTATTTTTTGTGGTAAATTTTATTAAATAAATACCTGATTGCACAATTTCGCCAAGTTCATTTCTCAAATTCCAGCTTTGAAGATAATATCCGGGATTAAGAATTGAATTAGTAATTTCATTAACGAACCTTCCCTCTAAATTCCATATTGATACATTCACTCTTTCCTTCGTTGAAACTACATAAGAAATATTTGTATATGTTTCTGCAGGATTTGGGTAACATTTTAAAGAATAATCCAATTTGGAAGAATAACTTAACAACGGTAAATATGTTTCGGCAATTACCCCCTGACTCATATTGACTATAGAACCTGTTGCTGTTTCTGTTAACCTGACTGCTCTTAGACTATATATGTTTTTACCTGGCATTGGATTTCTGTCAACAAAGTTATAATCTGTAATGATATTGTCATTTATTTTTTCAAACTTCTTATAAATATCATTTGAACGATAGATATTAAAACCAATGAGTCTTTCATTATCATCTTCCCATGTTAAAAAAACTTTACTGCTGTCCATAGAAACTTCAGAAGACAAATATAAATTCTTTGCCGGTGCTTCAACATGCATCCTTAATGTTGGGTCACCAAGCAATGAAACATGTACATATCTGTAACCATGTTTTCCATTGCTCTCGTACAATGCCTGATTATTCTGAGATACTTTTGTTGAGTATCCTATCGTATAACCTAATCCCATATGATGAAAATGCCAGTAAGGTCTCCCAACCCAGGAACATGTCAATGAAAAAGGCGAGTATGCCAATACACTTCTCATCACATTATCTTCCCAGTCCCAATCTCCATTGTAAGAACCAAAAAACAAAGAAAATATTCCTCCTGTGTTCATTGTATCCAATTGGTCAACATAAACAGTGTAAACGATGCTGTTGTATGAACCGGAACCGCATCCAAATGCCCAGTATCTTGGTTCGGTATTCAATGGCAACATAAATTTCTCATCCCTGACATTATCCGGACCAAGCAAACCTGAAAATTCCATCCAGCCATTGGATGCCGATAATTCTGCATACAAACCAAAATGGTCTTCAATAATTCCAATTTTTTCCGGTTTGATAATTCCTTGTCTGTAATCATGATTTTTATTGAGGTACTTTCGTATCATTTCTATTTCAGATTTTCCATAATAATTCAAATTATAAAAATCAATTCGTCCGGTTTCCAATTCTATATCTGATGGGATCTGATTTTGGTCAAACTTTCCGTCACCGGGAATATTGCGGTTTTCTTTTCTGTCAGCAATAGTGTCTCTCACTGCTTCGTCTGTCCATACACCGTCAATATCTGCATAATATGTGTCTGCTACCCATGCTCCTTTGTGGTCTTCGTGTCCGTCAATAGCAAAATTACCGGAATACGGAACTGCTATTCTTCCTAACAATAGCAGAGACTTCAAATCTCCTTTCGCTTCATCGTATTCATTGACAATCAGCTCTTTGACTTTTCTGACGGCATCTCCGTTAAACTCCTCGGTTCTGTCAACATTTTGTCTGATTACGTTCCACCCATCACCTGTCAAATCGTAAACCAATCGGTCAATCTCAGTTTCAAGTGATTCCGATATTGTTCTGTCAACTAATAATAGCAACTTACCTCTATTATCAGCTACATTAACTTTACTGCCTGCGAATAAATATGAATAACCCTCGTAAGTATATAGTGTAGAATCGGTTGGGAAAGAGCAATTTTTCATCAAAGAATATTCGTAACTCAATCCACTTTCGATTGTTGAATCAGTAAATGAAGTAGCTGTGCTGTCGAGTTCAGCAAGAGTCAGATTCCATGAATCTTCATTTGCTGTTTTCCTTTTTATTCGATAATCTTTTGCGTTAGTATCTGCTTCCCACGTTATAACTGCTTTTAACTTACCAACTGTATCAATATTTACTCTTGCAAATATTACATGGTCTTTCGGCTCTATCGCTTTGGATTGTCCCCCAAAAGTGAAAAATATTAATATAAAAAGTAATTTATTCTTTAACATATATATTTACTCTATCAAATTCTGTTAATTTCATAAAACTTGAAATATCATAATTTATTGCATTTTTTCTTTTGGAATACATGATTATAATTATAGTTTTGTATATTGCAAACTAAGCAGAAAAGTATTTTCATAGCAAAGGGAATTTTAAAATTCATATATAATAGATAATTATGGATTATGTAGCAAAGCTTGGTCGAAAAGTAATTAACTTCATTGCAGAATTTGGTAAAATAACAATTCTGCTTATGAATATTATTCGATATTTTCCGCGTGTTATCAAGGATAGAAAACTGGTACTCGAACAAATGAGTATAATAGGAGCGGATTCATTACCCTTAGTTATATTAATCGGCTCATTTACAGGAGCAATCGCCGCACTTGAAGCCACATTGCTTTTTTCAAAATTCAACTTGCTTGGTATCACCCGCCCATTCTTGGGAGCTTCGATTGGGACCGCTGTTTTTACTGAATTAACA
>CAZEHW010000129.1:0-9672 GCA_964511865.1 uncultured Hyphomicrobiales bacterium
GAGTCATATTCAATTCACAAATTTTCGCCCATTTAGATGTAGAACGAAATTCATTTTTACAAGCTTCAATAAGTAAATCATCATTATATTTCCTGCCTGTAGTTTTTTCAAGCCAATCAATTCCATCGAGCATTTGATTAACGATGTAATCAATTTTATGCTCTTTTACGGTATTGTAAGGACCGACCGCAACATCAATCGAATGAGTAGGTATTCCACCTTCGAGTTCTGAAGCAACCTGATACCATTTAGAATGGCTGCAACAAACATGGTCCTGCCACATGAAATCAGGTTTTGGGAATTTTCCTCCAAAAGCCCATTCATCAATTATAATCGAACCCCAGTAATTTCTCATATATGAGCAGAGATCCCTTGCATATCCTTTCTTTTCGACCGCTTCCATGCAACGAAGTGAAAATTCCTTATTAAATGCAATACTTGCACCATAGGGTTCACCGGTTAAAGGATAAACATCTTTGCCCAATCCGGCAGGTATGGCACCGAAGCTCCATGCACCTCCCGCCCAGCGTATTCCACCTTTTTCATGCGCAGTGGCATAGTTTTTATAAAAATTATCTCTAAGTTCTTTTGCTTTATTCCAGCATTTCAGCTGTTCAGTTTTATATGTTGGTATATTCATTGATTATCTCACTAATTTAGAATAAATCGTCTTCATTTAACATTTCAAGAAAAGCTTCTACCCTGATTTTAAACTGACCTATCGGAACAGTTACGTCAAATTCAAGGAAAAGAGTAGGAATACCTACCTCATTAAATGCTTTTTTAATAGCAGGTATGTCTAATTCATGCGGGTCACAGAATTTCTGCTGAATAAGTATAGCACCCTTTGCATCAAAATCTTTGGCAAGCTTCAGTAAATGGTCAATCCTTCTTCTGTCCATCCAATCTTTACTTGGACATGCAGGTCTTTCGATATACCGTTTTGCAATTGCCTCGATTGGGTCTCCATTAGTATAATTGACACTATTCCAAAAATATCTTGTTCCGACACAATGGTCGTCAATAACAATAGTAGCACCGCATTGCTCAACCATGTTAACAAATGGTATATCGTCATTCTCGCTACCAAGAATCATTAATCTGTTACCTGTGTTTTTCCCATTGTCTTTGATTTTTTCCAATAGTTCTTTCAAAGCTGCATTATGCTCTTCCTTCCGTACCATTTGCTGGGTTATAGCGATTTGCATTGTTTCTTCACCTGAGATTGGCGGATTTTCCAAAGCTTTAAATTCATAAAGCTGTCGCATTAATCCACGGTTTTCATCCATTAGCTTAATGCCTCTGACAATATCAGCATCAGATAATTCTCTGCCAATCCATTTTTCAACAGCTTTTTTGAAATCGCGGATTTCTTCTGCAAGATAAGGAACTGCATGAGGTGATTGCACATTATTAGGCATAGGTAGATAGTATTTAAAATCTGTAGGCAAATGCTTTTCCCAGCTTGTGTAAGCCTGCCTTATATGAAGACAGGATTGGGCAATCATAATCCCATCGAGATAATTATATTTTCCTTTTAAGCCCTGAGCCAGGCAGTCTCTGCAAAACGGGCAATACATTCCGAAGATATGTGGTTCTGTTAAATCTTGTGGCTCATGACCACCTAAAATTCTAACAGGAAGGATATCTGCAGCATAAAGAATTTCTTCAGGAACATAAGTACAAAAATAACCCACGACTTTACCGCCGGTTTTCTTTTTCCATTCCTGAGCATATGCATGCCTATTCTCATTCCACTCACGAAATTTACTAATCATGTAAACTCCTAATTGTTTATTAAAAATTATTTTTTACCAATAGTTTAATACTCAATCAAATCAGAAATGTTCACAGATTACATCAACCTGTTACCTCGGAGGATGAATGAAAAATAAATACTTAGTCGAATAATTTTCGACTAAATTAAATTCAGGCATTTACCATACAAAAGAGTATAGCAGCCGTTACAAATCAGCAAAGCACAAAATAATCCGGAAATTAACGGTTTAAAGTTCCCGCTTGATTACTGTTGCCATGGTAACACCTCCGCCACCGCAAATACCTGCGATACCGAAAGTTTTATCCAAACGTTTCAGTGCGTAATAAAGCGTAACAATTATGCGGGCACCGCTGATTCCGGTCGGATGACCAAGTGCTATTGCACCTCCGTGAACATTTAGTTTTTCTCTATCCCATTTCAACACTTTCTCATTAGCCAAAACCTGAATGGCAAAAGCTTCGTTGACTTCAATCAAGTCCATATCGCTAAGCTGCATTCCGGCATTTTTTAGTGCGGCAGGAATAGACAAGCCAGGACCTTCACCCATCGTCTGTGGGGATACTGCTTCCTGACCGAAAGAAACAATCGAGAACAATGGCTTCACACCTAATTGGTTTGCCATTTGTCTCGTAGTTATGACAAGAGCTGTGGAACCGTCGCTCAAGCCGCATGCGTTCCCGGCTGTTACGACTCCGTCTTTACGGAATGCTGGCTTCAATTTAGCCATTTTCTCTTTGTCAATTGTATGTCGAATAGTTTCGTCTTCTTCAAATAAATAAGCAGGTTTTTGTCTGGTTGCAGGGATTTCCACAGGTACAATCTCTTCTTTGAACCAACCGTTCTTTTGTGCCCTAGATGCTTTCATGTGGCTTTCCACTGCAAATTCGTCCTGCTCTTCACGAGAAATTTTAAATTTTTCAAATAAATTTTCGGCGGTATCACCCATTCCCTGACCAATCAGCGGATCAACACTATCACTCCAGCCATCTTCTAAAGTTTTATTCCCCATACGAAATCCATCCCATCGAACGTTCTTCATAAGATAAGGAATCGTACTCATACTGTCGAATCCACCAACTAAAATAATTTTCCCTTCTTCGCATCGGATTACCTGAGAAGCCAAACTGAGAGCTTTCATTCCCGAGGGACAAGCCATGTTTATTGTCATAACCGGTACTGAAATTGGTACTCCACCTTTAACTGCCGCACTTCTTGCGGGATTAGGTCCGTTACCTGCCTGGCGACAGCTACCTAATAACACTTCATCAATATTTTCCGGATTAATATTTGCTCTTCGAATTGCTTCTTTGATTGATACTGCACCAAGGTCGTATGACGGTATGTCTTTTAATGTTCCGCCAAAATTTCCCATAGGTGTACGACATGCCGATATGGCAACAACTTCATTTAATTCCATAAACCTCTTAACAATTATATTTAAAAATTTCTGTTTTTCAGATTTCTAAAAACTTTATCAGATGTATTGACCACCATCTACCTTGATGACCTCTCCCGTAACATGCCTCGACAGTTCACTACAGAAAAATGCAACAACTTCTGCCACTTCTTCAGGCAAACCTATTCTGCCTAATACTATTTCCTGCAGAGCCATCTCTTTTACATTTTCAGGAGCTTTCTCCATCATCTCGGTTAAAATCAGTCCGGGTGCAACAGCATTTACATTAACTGAGGATTTACCTAATTCCTTAGCAACAGCTTTGGTTAATCCTATAATACCTGCTTTTGATGCAGAATAGTTCGATTGTCCGAACTTACCTCTAATTCCGTTTATAGATGTTACATTTACAATTTTACCATGTTTTTGTTCTTTGAATATAGGAGCAACATGCCTGATGTAGTTAAAATATCCTTTGAGGTTGATATCGAGAACTGTGTCCCATTGTTCTTCAGTCATTTTCCAGATGACACCATCCCAATTGATTCCTGCGTTGTTGACCAATATATCGATTCCACCAAATTCGGCAACTACTTTTTCCACCATTTTAGCGGCATCGTCAAATTTTGATATATCGGCTTGTACTACTAATGCTTTTCTTCCAAATGCACGAACTTTATCGGCTATCATGTTTGCTTCATCGGAATGTTTACGGTAATTAATCGCAACATTAGCACCATACTCGGCTAATTTTAAAGCAATGGCAGAGCCAATTCCCAAGCTTGCACCTGTTACTATTGCAGACTTATTTTCTAGGTTCATATATTATCCTTTGGAAAATTGGAAAAAAAACACTTATACATATTAGCTAATTTTTTTTAAAAAAGCAAATAAAAATATTTTAATAAAAAAAATTTAATTGAAAATTTAATCTTTCATAATAAAATAATAATAGAATTAAAGAATGATGTTTTTTATTTAGCAAAAATTTTTAATAAAAATTTATCGCATGATTTTCTAATAAAGATATAATATAATAATATCAATTATAGTTTTCACATCGAACATGAAATTTTTTTGTTTTTTTTACTTTGAATTTTTTTTTATCTTTCATATATGAAAAATGGATTATTCCATAATTATATTATTTTGTGCTAATATTTTTCAATAAGAAAATGAAAATCAAAAAATACATTATCAAATTTTCTTGGAGCAATTAATGAAAAATTGTGATTCAATATTTCCAAATGCAAGGATACCCTATGGTACATGGGGAAGCAGTTATTTCCCTGCATGGCAAATGTCTGCTTTAGCAGAAGTTAATATAGGACAGTTTGCCGGCGAAGCAATGAGCAGAATTTTAAGCAAACGAAAAGTTAAACAAAATCAACTGGACTATCTTGTAACAGGTTCAACTATACCTTGGCATTGGAAATTTTGGAATTCCCCTTTCGTGGCGAGTTGTGCAGGACACCGAATACCGGGACATCATGTCGAACAGGCATGTGCTACAGGTTTGCAGGCAATTGTTGTAGCCGCATCAAATGTTCAAATTAAATCAAGCGAAGTTGCAGGAGTTCTCACTTTCGACAGAACGAGCGATTCGCCTGTTGGTGTATTTCCCGAACGCAGAACCTACGAAAGAACACAAGCTTTGGGAGATGTATGGGATAATTTTGGTTTTGACCCGGCGACGGGTGGAGCAATGCTTGCAACAGCAGGAATGACTGCAAGAAAATATAAAATCGAAAAAAGAGAAGTTGACGAAATTGCATTTTTCAGGCATCAACAATATTTCAATGCACTTGAATCCGGATTTTTAAATCGCGTCATTGTGCCTCTTGAAATACTTAATGTTCAGGGCAAAGTTGTCGGCAATGTTGATAGTGATATGGGTGTTAGAAAGCTTACGATGGATGCTCTTAGGGCTATGCGGGAACTTGATTCATGTGTTACCGGAGGGACTCAAACACATGCTTCTGACGGAATGGCTACAATGATTGTAACTCAAAAAGACAGAGTCAAAGAATTTTCTGCAAAACCTGAAATAGATATTCAAATAATTGCAAAAGCAGAAGCAAGGGCACTAAACGGTTTAATGCCTGAAGCACCTGCTTTGGCAGTACAAAAAATCTTCAATCAAACCGGTTTGACAATGGATGATATGGTTGTTGTCAAAAACCACAATCCATTTGCAGTTAACGATGCAATTTTCGGAAAGATTTTTAGCTATGATTGGCATAAAATGAATAACACGGGTTGCCCTTTGGTTTGGGGACATCCTCAGGGTCCAACCCTTACAAGAGTAACTATGGAAGCACTTGAAGAGGGAGTTGATAAAGGAGGCGGCTATGTTCTTGTTTTCGGCTGTGCTGCAGGTGATGTTGGGATTGCAGGAATTTTCAAAGTATCTGACGGAGGTGCATTATGAATAAATCAATGAGACAATCAACACTAGAAACTTTAGGCTTAGGTTCTGTAATTGAGATTTTCCAAAGAGGAAGCTTACCTGTAGATACTGAAAGTTTAATTGATAAAATCTTTGGTGATAAAAATAATCGTGGTGCAATCGTAATTTCCGGAGCAAAAGGAATTGTCGGAGCAGGCAAAATGATGCAGTTGGGAGTAAGGTTGATGGATTATGGTATACCACTTGTAGGTTTGGACATGGGTGGAGCCGCTGATGGTCTTAGCTTCCAGTATCAAGGATTACTCACCGCATTCGGAAAAGTGCAGGCAGATAAAATCATGTCAAACATAGTTCTTTTTAATTATGACGGAAAAAGTTTACCAAAACATTTAGCCGCTTTCAAACCAAAATTTTTACTTGAAGCAATACCTGAAATACTGGAACTCAAAAAATCACATTATAAAATTTTCAGGGAATCATTTCCGGGTATTGAAATCAAATCCGTAACTTCAGGTTTTCCAATGTCTGAGCTTGGTGTCGGGATTGCACATCCTGCATTTCCGCATCAAATCAACAAAGTCTGGGAAATGATAGAACCGGAACCTTCCGATATTACTAAGCTTTTCTGGTCAATGGGTATGCTCCCAATGAGTATGACAGATAATTGGTCTTTCGTTTTGGATGTATTGTTCTGCGGTTTAACTTTGTCTGCTACTAAATACCATGAAGCCAGCAATATGCCTTATTGGAAGATTGACAAGAATGTAAGAAGGTTGTTAGGTCCGAATCCTTTCAGGGCTCATGATGTCATCGGGGCAAAAGGTGCGAATTATCTTACATGGTCATGCCTGAATGATTTAAATAAACATTACGGAGAAGTATTTAAACCTACCAATGCACTTGAAGAACATAAAAACAGCGGGTCAAACTGGTATCCATTGAATCATTTACGTCCTATGGTTAACTGGAATCTTAGCAGTGATGAACTAACAGAGTTTGAAACTTGGATTCTCGGCTCAATGTTCCAGATGACTTCACTGCTATTACATGAAAAGCGTTCTCACTTATCAACAATGAATGCGATTGGCGAACTTTGTGCCCAATTCCGTCAGGGAATATTGGCAACCATTCGAACTTTTGATTTGGATTCAGCTATCAATGTTGTAAATTCATATCATAAATTACAACCTGAAGCAGCTAATTCTGCATGGTATCCACAGGCATTTGAATTAATGGATTCAACATAATGGCAGCAGCTTTATGTCAATGCTGAACATGATGGAAATGTTGGCGTAATTACAATTTCCCGTGAAAGTTATAACCACGATGTTAATGAAGAATTGAACCGAGCAATTGATTGGCTGAAAGCTGAAAAGATTGACAGGGTAATTCTTTCAGGTGATTTCCACTTATCTACACAAATGGTGGGAGCAGACACAAGCGAGTTCTATCCGGCATTGAATGATGAAGAGGAAGGATTCCAAATTGCCTATCAATGGTCTAAAACAGCAAGACGTTTGAACGATGAATTCAGGACTTCCGTTGGTTTTATCAGCGGAAAACGTGCACTTGGCGGAATGCTTGAGTTAATGCTTCATTGCCATTATCTGATTGCACTTGACAGTACTGAAGTTGGTGCTCCAGAAGTTAATCTTCCTGTTGTTCCGGGTATGGAACTGTGTCACTGGTCATTCAGGAAAGCGAAACCGGAAGACAGACCAAAGATTGCAAAAATGTTGCTTGAAGGAAATTACATAAAAGCAAAGAATACAATTGGTTGGATTGTGGATTATACCGGTAATATAAACGATTGCATCAAAATGGCTTGGAAGATTGCAAACGAAGATGAACTTGCTTTGCCAAAACGCAGAGTCGAGCAAGAGCCATTGTCACATATTCCAGGCGATATGAATGATATTGCTCCAACTGACGACAAAGCTTTATTGTCTGCACGGCTCGCTATTCTCGACAATATTCGTAAAAGTTGTGGAGCAACTTTGTCCGAATCAATAAAAATTCAGGCACGCAATTCTGCTGTATTCATGCTTAGCAAAGAATGTAAAAAAGGATTTGTCGGTAGTGATTATGCGAAGACAATGGAGGTGTAAGAATTTTATTTAATAGTGAAATCCTGTAATTTTGGTTTTTACTATTAAATTAATGATAATTTAATTTTTGTCTTTCATTTTTTTATTTTGATTCTTCACAAGTAATTATTAGATTGTATTATGAATAAGAAAAAATTATTAAAAAAAATTCTTGATGGTAGTAAAAATATAAGATTTACCGAATTCGTCAATCTAATAGAAGGTTTTGGTTTTGTCTTAGAGAGAGTTAGTGGAAGTCATCATATTTTTAAAAGACAAGATATAGATGAAATAATAAATATACAAAATGTCAAAGGTGAGGTAAAACCATACCAGATTAAACAGTTTTTTTCAATAATTGAAAAATATAATATCAAATTAATGGATTAATTATGAAAGATTATCATATAAATATATTCTATAGTAATGAGGACAAATGCTTTGTGGCAGATATACCTGATTTGAAATATTGTTCGGCATTAGGAGACACGCCCGAGCAAGCTCTTGTTGAAGTATTAAAAGCCAAAGATATATGGCTGCTATCAGCAAAAGAATCAGGGAAAAGGATTCCTAAGCCTAAGTATAAACCTTTTTTTTATCAAACTGCCATTTTCTGATATTTTTCTTTTTTGTTACTTTGTATAAAAATGTAAATAAGTTTGTTGTAATTTTTTATCTTAATATTTTTGAGGAAATAATTATTAAGAAACCTATCAATTATTAAGAATTTTGTGGATTATTAATATGAAAAAAATATTATTTCTTATTTCATTAATAATGTGTTCAGAAACTTTTGTTCAAGGTTTTATTGAACACAGTAATCCTGTTGATACAAATTTAAGATATAAGAACATTATCAATTATATAAAAAAAGATTCAGTAATTGATGAAATAATTTATAAATATTATCCACCGATTCAATGCTTTGATTTTCCTGACACTACTGGATTTTTTGGATTATTTCCTGAAGAATATTTTTTATTAAATGGAGATACTTCAAAAAAAAATAATTTTACATTGTTTAAAATAAGACATAGTGGAATTTTAGATTCTGTTAATCAATTTCTCTTAGAGAAATATGTTAAAATGAATACAAATTTTAAAAAGGAATTTATCTGTGATAGTTTTTATGAATTCAGTATAGGATTTATTTCAGATAATATTTGGTCAATTGCGATAGGTCCAAAAAATATTAAACCCGGTATATTTAGAGCAATTTGGTATGTTTTTTTATTTGATGACAAGGATTCAATTATGAAAACAATTACACACTTTACACAACAATGAAGCTACTTTTATAATGAGTTTAAAGGCGGTAAATATTATCTTCAAAGTCAGTATTTTTGCATATTGATTTTTGCAAGGGAAGTTTTATGTTAATAAATAAATATTTGAAATTAATTTTATTATGTACGTTTCTCGTAGTCATAGTAACATTGTTTGCTGATAACAATTCTATTGAAAAAGATAAAGATATTATTAAATCTGTTATTCAAGAATCATTTTTTATACCTAAGTTAATCAATTTAGATAGCTTTGATTTTAAATATGAAAAAATCGAATTGGATTGGTTTTACAAACATGATTCTCTAAATATTATTAATAAAGATGAGCTAAAGAAAAGTTTCGATTTTATATATGATCTTCACAAAAATGATAGTAGCAATCTTTCTTATTTAGAGAAATATTCGTTATTAAAATTCGATAAATTTATATTAATTGAATTTTTTTGTCCTCATTTAAATGAAGGTTATCATGATAAAAAATTTGAATATAAAATATGGATACATAATAAAAAGAGATATAAAGAACTGTTAGATTATTATTTAAGCTATCTTCTTTACGATTCAACAAAAGGACATCTATTTTATTTAAATGGTTTATCACGGGAGGGCAGTAATATTATCAATTTTAATTATTTGGATAATTTGTTTATTATAAATGTAAAATTGGGTATGGAAGGTGGTGAAAAACAACTTGAATATTATCAAGCAATTAT
>CAZEHW010000130.1:0-2525 GCA_964511865.1 uncultured Hyphomicrobiales bacterium
GAATGAGCAACTTAGGGATTTGAAAAATATGAATGGCTATTTTGCATACAGAGGCGGTCAGGCATTTTTCTGGTATGTTGCCGAGAAGTATGGTTCAGAAAAGGTTGGTGACCTTATCAATCGTTTGAGGGTTCAAAGAGATCTTGAATCTGTTTTTAAAAGTGCATTTAATATGACCATTGAGGAGTTTTCAGCTGAATTTAAAAATGATTTGAAGAAGTTTTATTGGCCCGATATTGCCAGATATGAGGGACCAAAGGATTTTTCAGAACGGATTACAAACCAAGAAAAAGAAGGTAATTATTATAATGCATCACCTGCTATTTCGCCTAATGGTAAATCAATGGCTTATATTTCCGCACCAAATGGAATTTATAGCATAATGATTCGTAGTCTTGAGGATATAAAAAAGTCTCCCGAAAAGTTAGTCAGCAGTTTCAGACAGCAGGATTTTGAGGATTTGAATATTTTAACTCCTGGGATTTCATGGAATCCTGACGGCACTAAACTCGCTGTCTCAGCTAAATCGGGTGGTCAGGATGCTGTTTTTTTAGTTGATATTAAAACCGGAGATTATGAAAAATTATTATTTGGATTGAAATCAATCACATCTGTTAATTGGTCTTTTGACGGGAAGAATCTGGCTTTTATCGGTTCTGACAAGGGGCAAAGTGATGTTTATATCTATGATTTTCATACTAAGGAATTAACTAATATAACAAATGATGTTTTTTCTGACTCTTATCCTGTTTGGGCTCACGACAATAAGGAAATATATTTTATCTCGGACAGAGGTAATTCTTTAGATAAATTGATAAATGGAAAAATTAAATCAGGACAGGACATTTGGGAGCATGATTTTAATATCACAGATATTTTCAAAATTAATGTTGACAGCAAGAATATTGAAAGAGTTACAAATTCACCTGAGTTTAATAAAACTTCATTAGCTGTCGCTTCCGATAATAAATTTTTAGTTTATTCATCAGATGATAATGGTATTTTAAACCTATATAAATTAGACTTTGTTTCAGGTAAATCAAAACCAATAACCAACTCACTGACAGGCATTGCTCAGATTTCTCTTTCTACAGATGACAGTAAATTGCTTTATAGTGCTCAAACAGATGGTTCTTATGATATTTTTATGATGAGGTATCCTTTTGAAAGAAAACTTGATAATGATACTTTGCCCTTGACAAATTATCGTGAAAGACTAATTTCCAAAAATAAAATAATGGATGAGATTACTGCAAGTAATGATTCTTTGTCAGTTGCTGACAGCAATGATGTTACAACTAAGGTATATGGTAATTTCGAGCTTGAATTTAGCCGACAGCAGGTAATAGGAGCTAATCCGGATGCCAATAAGTCAGACTTGAAAAGTCCGGAATCTGCTAACAGTTATGAATCCGGAACATATAGTTTTGTTGAAAGAGATTATAAGATTAGCTTTTCACCTGACTATTTATCAGGGAATCCTGCCTTCAGTACATTATGGGGCTTCCAGGGGGTTACCCAGCTTCTTTTCTCAGATGTAATGGGTGACCACAAGATTTTTTTACAGGCAAATTTGTTTATTGATTTACGTAACAGTACTTTTTTTGCCGCATACCTATATCAACCGGAAGTGATTGATTATATGATTTCGGCTTATCATGGAGCTGTATTTACTTACGGAATATATCAGGATACTTCGGTTTCACTTTTCAGATTGAGAGATTATGGTTCACAACTTATGGCTTCATATCCTTTTGATTTATTCAACAGAATGGAATGGGGATTGAGCTTTAAAGTTGTATCCAAGGAGAATGTCTGGGCTGTTAAGGATCCGGGATTATCAAGAATTTTGTTTATACCTGAGGCAAGGTATGTGCATGATGATGTATTTTACAGTTATTTTGGTCCAATTCGTGGACAAAGATATTTTGTCGGTTTTATGGGTACTCCAAAATTATCAGATGAAGGGATTAGTTTTTTAACAATACACGGAGATTTCAGGCAGTATATTCAAATATCTGATATGTCAAGTATAGCTATCCGAGGTGCTGCAGGTACAAGTATGGGACCTAATCCGAGAACTTTCTATCTGGGCGGTACTGATTATTGGATTAACAGTTGGGTTGTTAATTCAAATTATATGTTTACACAACCGGAGGATTACGCCTTTGTGAATTCCAGTTTTGTTATGCCATTGCGTGGCTTTGGTGTTGGTGCAATTAGTGGTGAAAGGTATTTTCTAACTAATGTTGAGTTTAGATTTCCTTTTATCGGCTGGCTTTTTGCAACACCTATTCCGATTGCACAGGCATTCATGGGAGCCGTTTTCTTTGATATGGGTGGTGCCTGGTCTGGTGACTGGAATTCCTTCAAAGCAACTACATCAGATGAAAATGGCCATAGAATACCATATAATTTATTGACAAGTGCCGGGGTTGGATTAAGAACTTATTTGTTAGGAATTCCCTTAAAAATTGATGTTGCCTGGGGAAACTTGAATTACAAATGGACAGAACCCAGATGGC
>CAZEHW010000130.1:2535-9662 GCA_964511865.1 uncultured Hyphomicrobiales bacterium
TTAACTTTTCCTTCTAATGTCTTTTTGCTTCTGATTAGTCTTAAAAAAGTCAAAAATATGATACATATCTTGTAGTAATTTCAACTATTTTTGAAATAATTAAAAAAATTTCATATTTTTCTTGCTTTTTAAATTTTATTATATTATTTTCGCTTTAGGTTCATCTGTTAGATACGTGGGTAACTAAGTTTATTTATGCTTAGTTTGAGGTTGTTAGAAAAAATTTAAAAATTTAAAAAAAATTGGGGGCGTTATGAAAAATAGTTTACGCTTTAAAAAAATTACTAAAATAATTCTTTTCTTATTCTTATTCGCAAGTCAAATTACTCTTCGGCTTAATGCTACAGAATTTGTTGTTCCAACCAATTCAAGCCAGGAGGATTTTTTAAAAACATATAAAATGATTTTATATGGTTCTTACGCTGACTATCCGTCTTTGTTAATTGATAATAACTCATCACTTTTTTCATCTGTTGGTGAATTTTCAATTTATTGGGCTAATAGCGGTGCAAACAAGGGAAGTTTTATTTTACCTGGGAATGTGCCTTCTGCCTATGCATCTGTGTCCAGTTCTGCAATTAACAACTTTGATTGGACTTCATCTAATAATTATTCCATTCAATATAAGCCAAGTTCTAAAAAAATTGCCATTTTCAAAAGCAAAATTAACCATAATAATAATACTGTTTCATGGGGGGCAGTGTTCTTCAAAAACATGTTTGATACTTATCTTTTTGATAATATCTATTATTTTGTTGATGAGGATTATTTGATGGAAAACGAACTCGATGGTTCTACTCAATTGCTGATAATACCTTCCTTCTCTTTAAAAGGTGAGGATAATAAATACTATATTGACCAGGTTTTTGACTTATGTCCTAAACTTAAGGAAAAAATTGATAACTTTCTGTCTAATGGCGGAATGATATATTCAGAAAACAATGCCGCTTATTTCATCGAAAAACTTGGTTATCTTCAAAATGGAGCTGTAAATTTTGATGACTTTGAGCAAGCAGATAATCAATCTAACCTCATTAAAGTTAATTTTCTAAATAAAAATCATCCGGTTAACTTTACACAAGGAGCTACCGGAGATTATTTATATACTAATATAATTCCTAATGTTAATTTAACTAATGGAGATGTTTTTGCTGAAACACAAATGAAACAATTCCCTGTCGCTTTTGAGTTGAAAGGTTCTGAAGCCAATAATGGGAGAATAGTTTGTAATCTTGGTTTACCCACTATCGGTGGTATGAAAGAAGCCGATAAAGGGAGCAGACAATTACAATGGACTTTGAATACTTTACTTTATACTTTTTCAAAGTCTATCGATATGAATCGTTCTGTCTGGAATGAACTTCCGGATACTTTGACTGCCGGTAAAAATGCTGTTTCTTATGACAGGATTGATACTTTTGAAGTTAGAATTGTTATTAGAAATTTATCTGATTTACCCGTAAACAATCTTACAATAACTGAGAATATCCGACCATTCTTTTCATTTGTGGAATTGGTTAATCCTGATGAAGTTTATTCGATTACAGGTAATATATTATCTATCTCAAATATACTTTTAAATCCTCATTCAGAAAAAACAATTGTTTATAAGTTAAGGACACCTGATCCCGATGATAAAATACATGAGGATGTAGATAAATATATTCAGAGTATTAGAAGTAAAAATTGCATTTATGTATCATATGGAACTGTAAGCTATGAAGAAACAGGGACAAAACAAGTCTTTTGGAAGTACAGGGACTATGCTGAGGTTATGTTCAGTGCGTTTTTAGTTGCTGATACGGATTTGAACTGGAAAAACTTTCTCGGATTATATTATCAGCCGTTTAAAGTATTCATGATAATGGAAAACAAGGAGAGGACTTCTGCCGAAGAGACAAAGTATGTGCAATATATTCCAAAGGATGTGCCTTTTTACCAGACAGACAATGCAATAAATATTCCAATATTAAAAACACCCGGAGGAAAATTCATTGATGTACTTCGCGGGAGCAATGACCAGAATAATCCCGATTATGATATGGATGGTGACGGACATCCCGATGTCTGGCTTGATACAGCGACTATTTATCCGAAAGGTTATAAAATTACCGAAGAAGAAGTTTATTGGATAAATCCATGGGAGCATTTACGTTCCGGTGATACAAAATATTATGAGGATTTAGACCAAGATGGTCTCAGGGCTGAAGATACTGACGGTGACGGAGTAGTAGATATAGAAGAACCGGGTGATAAAATGCGGGTTTGGAAAGTCGAATGGAATATCGGCAAAATTGCAGGATATGATTATTTTGACCCATATTGCTCCTATGAGATTTGGGTTGACCCACCACCTCTTGTTGAACTTTCTGCCGGAGTTGGTAAAGCATACGATAAACTTGACAAAGATGTTTCGGGAATGTATTATCCATATACAACAGATTTAAATAATGCTGATCTGTCCGATACTACATGGTCACATTGGATGGAAAGGGACAAGGATGGTAATGTACTTTGGAAACAACTTATCTATCAGAGAATAGATAATTACGAAGGATATACATTTATTGATACAATGAAAACAGGTTATAAGTCAAAACCTACAGATTTTTGTGCAGGGACAGTGCCACAGCCACATAATGAGTTTATTGCAGTATTATCGCTTGGTGGTGAGGAAATTGATATGACCCATTACAAACCTACGAAATCAGAGTATTCTAATATTGAGTACAAAACTATTTTTGGTGAGGATAGGACTTATCCGATCCGGTCAACATATACATATTATGCACCGTTGCCAAATCCATTGCAGTTTGAATACCTGAGCAATAATTTTACTATTACGAATTTTAATGGAGATACTTTGAAATTCCTTCCAAAGGCAGGTAAGGTTAATTTGACATTTGATGTTGATGCTTCGACAGAGTATTCTTATTATTGGATAAGAAATGCAGGACATGACGTGGATTATAATGATGCATCGGAAAGAATTGAAGGAGTAGAAGAACTGGGTGATGGTGTTTTTGGTTACATGGTTTATGATATTCCCAAGGGAATGGGTGGATATAAAATTACATTACCGACAAAACCCGATGGCACATACGACATAAATTCAATTGTTGAAGTTGATGGTAATATTTTCAACAAATGGCTCGACAATCCAAACACTAAAAATGAAGTTGAAGTATGGGAAGACCCATATCAGTACCATATTTATATTCCCCAGCTATTAATTCCACCTGCACTTGATGATAATAATTTTGACGGTATTGATGATTGGATTGATGACAGAGGTGACAGGTTCCAGTCTAAAACAGGATTTTTACATGATTTGTTTATGTTGGATAATGGTGAGAATTGGCTGAATTACCCAAAAGAACCCTTTCAGGATGATATTTATGGTATGGTAACTTCCGGTTGGTATGATGGCGCTGACGGTGAGTACGGCGATGATTTTTTTGAAAACCTTGGAAAGACACATTTCAAATTTCATTGTATTTATGAAGGTCAGGGTAGGGAAGGACCCGTAGATATCAGCAAAGGCGGCTGGCTTGTCGTTGAGGAAATATTCGGCGGTTCACCTTGGGTTATATTCTCTCATGTATTAAGCGGATATGCTGAAGGTGTTGATTATAGATTGACTGCTCAGGCAAATCCTACATTTGTTAAATATGGTTTTGATACCACATATATTAAATATAAAATAAATGATGAAGGAGAGCCCCATGAATATGATATTAACTTTGACCCCTACCATGTTTCCTATGGATATGGAGAAGCTTCAATAACAACATATGCCGGAGGGAAAGACCCTTGCAGTTTAATAAGTCCTTCATTTAATATGTCAACGATTATAGACCCTAATTTTGACTGGAGAACCAATGTTACTTTGATACCTGATGCTGATCCGGATAATCCTGAATTGTCAGAATACCCAAAAAATGTGAGTGGATGTTTTCTTGAAGTTAAAATAGAAGTAATGAATGGTACTGATGATAACTGGATAAATACAAAGATTACACCTTTGATTCCGGCAGAGTTGAAAGATACAAAAGTTGTAATGTCCTATGTTGCATATCCCAGACCCTTAGTACCTGCGAAGGTTGACCCTGTTACAGGTGAAATAATTCAGGGTGGAGACGATATAGGAGCATTTAAAGCAGGTTGGAGATTTAATCAGCCTGAAGGCGAAGTTCTGGTTAAGATAGGTAATACTTTACCATTGTTACAACCCTCCAGAAGAGCATATTTTGTGTTCTTACTAAGTGTTGATACTGATTTGAACAAAGGAACATACGATATTAACTTTTCAATTGATGGCGAAAGAAGGCATTATGATGAGAATGCTATCGGATTAGCCAAGAAGGAAAAAATTCAAAGGATTCCTATTAATTATGATGTTCCGCCGCTAAAATTTGCTGTATCTACCAGAAATAATAATGGCAATGTAAGTCAATTTCAAAAGTTTACTATTGGAACAGGTGATCTTGAGAATATTACAGTTGAAACAACTGATGCATTCAGGAGTACAGGAAATGTCAAATGGTCAACAATGGATGTTAATTATAATGATTTTAATATGATGGCTAGTCCTCTTCCATCAGTCTATGATAATCTGACGGGAATTGAGACAATAGATTTGTCGAAGTTTAAGAATTTCCCTAATAAAGATTTGACAGAATTTTATTTATTATCCCAAGGTGAGGTTTTCAGTTACGGTAATTTCGCAAACTTTCCTATTACAGTATCGGAAACATTAAATTATGACTCTTATCCTTTTGGGAAAACCAGTACAACTGCCGGTCCAATAACTCTTTCAACTGTTGGACCGAAATTAGACAATTTCAAGAAAGTAAATAAAATTAATGGTATGGAACCTAAAAAGGATGAAGTATTGACTTTCAAAACAGGAGAAGCAAAGGATATTGAATCTCTTGTCCAGGTTACAAATTATGGTAATGATATGGCGGAAAACACGATATTGGAAATTGAGATTGGACCATACTTTAATCCAATTTTGGATAAACTGCCGGCTAACTGCTCAATCGTTGATAATAAAATAATTGCAAATATGGGTGCTTGTGTTCCCGGTGAGAAGAAACAATTATTATTAAACTTTACTGAGAAGGAAGGTGTATGTACTTGTATGTTCGATACAGGTGCTGTCATTCCGTCAATTGATGTGGCTTACAGAGGTAAATCCATTATTCCAAATAGCGAACCTGCATTATACACATATAAGGATATTGAAATATTAGATTTGCCTGCCGTTGATTTAAATTTATATGATTTGACAGCTTCACAATCAAAGCTGAAATATAATTCACAAGTCAGACTGACAGCAAAAATCCAAAATGGAGTAACTCCTGCTGAAAATGTAACAGTGAACTTCTTTGCAACTTCTAATTGGGGAGATACAAACATGATTGGAAGTGAAGTTTTCAATTTCATAGATAATTTTGAAAAAGTACAATCAAGTATTATTTATAGCATTGAAGATACACTTGATTACATTGATTTCTTTGCTACCGTTCAGAATAATGTTCCAAATTCAGAATTTTGCAGTAACAATAATTCAAGGCAATTGCAAATACCGTTTGAATGTCCAAACTGGATTTTAGATGTTAAAAATTATCCTAATCCGGTAATCTACAGTACCTATTTTTCATATTATTTGCCGAGGGTAATTAAAGATTTAAAAATTATTATTTTCACCTTGGATGGACAGGAAGTTACACGAATTGAAAACTGTCCTACAGGATTGGGACACAATGTTGTCTATTGGTTCTGTGCAGATAACACCAAGTCGACCTATATTTACAAATTCCAGGGAATTAATGAAAATGGAGAACTTGTTGTATTTAATGGAACCATGATTAAGAATTAATTCTTATATTTGAAAAACCGTCAATTGACGGAATCGTTCCTGTAATTTAATACAGGAACGATTTTTAATTTAAAAATCCGGACGAATAAATATTTCTGATGCAAAATATGGAGAGATATGTATAGAACTTTTTTTTATTTAATAAGTATATTATTATTAATAGCAGGAGAATCAACTGCTAAAGATGATAATTTTCTTTTAGGTACAAAATACGGTATATCTTCATATTATAACTATAATTTTCAGGCAGTTGACATGAGGCAACTTCCATCGGTCTTTGATAGCATACCGAGATCGGCACTGGGTAATAGTACAGGTTTGTCATTTGGAGCATTTTATGAATATAGATTTACTAACAGAACGTCTCTATTCTTAAGGGGATTATACACATATCAAAAAGCTGAAATTAGCGGAGACATATCTGAAGAAGTTTTTGATAACGGAATACCAACTATTGAAAATGTAAATCATAAAATTAAATCTGATTTATCAAATCTTAAACTTGAACCCTTAATTCGATACCGTCTCTTCAAAGAATTCTCATTATTTGGCGGGTTTAACGCCGGGTTAAGATTTTCACAGGTTTTTGAGCACAGCAAATCATTATTAAATATGCCAAATCTATCATTTCCGGATGGTACAAAATATATTACTGATTTGGATAAAAATGTTGAATCAAAAATGGGAATACAAGCGGCTTTAGTTGTTGGCTTTGGATATGATATTCCTGTGAATTATAATGGGCAGTACTTAATCAGTCCTGAAATATTTTTCGAAACAGGTTATTCAGATATAGGCAGTAATCTTACATGGGATGTTAACTCTGTCAGATTGGGATTTTCCTTTAAGTATTCTGACAATCCTACTGTGAAATATGAAATCAAAGAAATATTCCGTGAGAGAGATACTACAAATGTCATTAACATTGAAAATGAAAAAATAACAAAGGAATTTATTACGAAAGGTAGGGCTTTCATTACTCTTGATACGTCAATTGTTGACCATGATATAGTGATATCTAAAGTTATCAGCAGAACAGATACTTTGTTCTATCCAAAAAAATCAAAAATATCTGAAAAAACTTTAACTGAGAGTAATTCTATTAACAATAAAGTATCAAAGAACTGTCTGAAAATATATGCAGTTGCTTCTGACGGTAAAACTGAATTCCCAAAACCCGAATTAAAAGTTGAAGAATTTTTATCAACAAGTATAAATCCTTTATTAAATTACATCTTTT
>CAZEHW010000131.1:0-5209 GCA_964511865.1 uncultured Hyphomicrobiales bacterium
ATCCAGGCTGCACGCAATGCCGGTATGATTGTTACCGATGTACGGTCGTGGTACGACTCGAACTGGTAAGCCATACCCTCTGAAACGTAATTTTTCCCGCCAGCCAGGGATAAAGCATTAATGCTCTCCGAAATCCATTTTATATATCAATCTGTCAGTATCTGTATAACCTTTAGGAAAGTATATATTAAGTAAGATAAAGTTCTCAAAATGTGTTTCTGCCAGTCTGCCTTCTACATCAAATTTTTCAATACCTAAATGGTAGTTCACTTTTATTGGTTTCGTTTTTGTAAATGTAACAACTCCGCTGTATCCCTTTTTTGAAGTACAGGAATGATAATATCCGGAATATCCTTCAGGCTCTCTTAATGCTTCATCAATTTGCTCAACCGATGCCTTTGTCTCCTGCAAACAGATAATATCAGGATTTTCAGATTTGATAAAATCGAATAATTTATTATCCCTGCTAACCTTGTCAAATCTCTTACTCGGATTTTGTCCCGTTATTGCTCTGTACCCATTTATATTCCAGGTTATAATCTTCATAAATAATTTTCCTAAATTAAATTACTTGTGAATTAATGTTAACGATTCTTTATTAACAGGTAAGGTAAATATAAAACTTGTACCAATTCCCAACTCGCTTTCAACGCGTATGTCACCATGATTCTTTTCGACCAACTCTTTGCAAAGAACCAAACCTAAGCCCGTACCTTTTTCATTTGCTGTCCCTAAAGTAGTATGTTGAATATCAATTCTAAACAATTTATTAATATCTTCCGGCTTTATACCAATCCCTGAATCTGTTACCGAAACTTCAATAAAACCGGTTCTGATTTCTTTTGATTTAATTTCAATACTGCCACCATTATTAGTAAATTTAATAGCATTTGAAACTAAATTCCTTATAATTGTATTAACCATATTTAAGTCGGCAAATATTCTTTGCTCGGTTGGTACATTGTTAATCAGCTTGATGCCTTTTTGGCTTGCCTGTAAAGAAAGTAAATCAAAGTTAAGCTTTACTATCTGATGTAAATTTTGAAGAGAAGGCTCAGAATCTACTGCACCTCTTTGAATTTTTGCCCAATGAAGAAAATCTTCTAAAAGCTCTAACAACAATGTTGCTGATGAATGAAGGTCTTCAGAAATCTCGCTGATTTCATCTATGGTAAGATTTTTGCTCTCTTTAGATAATATCTCCGTATATCCTATAAGACCTTGAAGCGGACCTTTCATGTCATGGGCGATTATAGAAAAGAATTTATCCTTGTTACGAATCTGTTCTTTGCTCTTCTCCTGAAACTCTGTGAATTTTGCGCTGAGTGTTATAAGTTCTTTAGCATTCTCATTTACTATATGCCTTGATGACTGTATTTCTTTCAACAATTCCTGTATTGTTTGACTTTCTGTATTTCGGTCATCTTTGATCAAATTATCTCTTTTATGCTTATTAATTATAAAATCAACATAAAATGGGAATAATGAATTTGATAAAAAATTATAATCAATAAATCCGGATGGGTTAACTTTCTTAGCTTTTTTTATTTGTTTGTATTCTAAATCATGAGATATTATTATCTGCGGTAAGTTGATTTTTCCGGTTATCTTTTCTACAGTCCGAATACCTTTTAATGGGTCGGGATAATTTAAATCAATTATTAGTAAATCAGGATTAAATTCGTTTATTACATTTATTGTTTCCTTTGCCTTTGATTCAGAAAAAATTATTTCAAAATCAATGTCATCATTCTTTTGTATCTTCTCGAACTCTGGGTTTTTTAATCCGACAACTAATATCTTTATCAACTTCATGTTTTGATTTGTTCCGGTATATTAAAAATTATGTAAAATACAAATTTAAAAAAAGATTACTAAATATTACAATATTATATATATATTCTTTTAAATTAATTTTAATAAAACAATTAATTCTTTAAAGGCATTACATTTATTTGTGAATTATTCACCGGAGAATTCACAGCATCAGAAACCTGATAAGCATTCATAAAATCAGAAGGATAAGGTCTTAACATATAAGTCAAATCTTTACCTTCTTCTTCCGAAAGCCATAACAATCTTTCCTCAGGCAAAAGTATAACAGGCATCCTATTATGAATTGGTTTCATCAATTCATTCGGCTCTGTCGTTATTATTACTGTGCTTGTAATAATCTCATTGTCCGGGCTTTTCCATCTGTCCCAAAGCCCGGCGAAAGTAAACGGCTCACCTGTTTTCAATTTGATAAAATGAGGAATTTTTCTTTTACTCCCTTCAATCTTTTGCCACTCAAAAAAACCATCAGCAAAAATCAAACATCTTTTTCGGGCGAACAAACTTTTAAACGCAACCTTTTCGTGCAATGTTTCCGCTCTCGCATTAATCATTTTATTCCCGATTGATTTATCTTTTGCCCATGACGGTATTAAACCCCAATGAGCAAATGTAATTTCTTTTGGATTATTATTAGTTACAACAGCTACCTGTTGTGTCGGAGCGATATTATAGCTCGGCTTAATATCTTTACTACTGTAAAGTTCCGGTAACAATTTCTCAACTTCATCTGTTTTAGCTGATAACGCAAATCTTCCGCACATAAAGCTCCCTATTCATCCTTAGCATTATTCATAACCTCCAATATTGCATTAACAACCGCTCCGGGATTATCAATATGAATATTATGCCCTGAATCTTTGATTATTTCAAAATCACTATTTGTAGAAAGGTTTAGCAAATCCTTGCTGTTCTTTAGCCATAATTCCTCAGCAATTCTTACTTCATCATTTGGTATTCCAAGGCTCATTGGTAATTGAAACATAATTTCGTAGTCATGACAAAGAACTTTAACAGGTATGTTTGTGAAAACACTCAATTGCTTAAGATATTTAATGCTTTCATCCCTGCCTTCAAGCTCGCCTAAAATTGTTTTAAAATAAGATTGCTCAGATTGATATTCGATAAAAGCATCCCTAAGATACTCAGGATAATTCTGATACATTTTTACAATATGCGGCACAACAATATTTTGAAATTCCTTTATTTCCATATCTGCATAAAGTTTAAAATTCCGAATTTTCGTCTGATGCGACAACATCTCATGATATTTTGGAATTTCAAGCTTATCGAATTCATCATCAAATTCCGAATTAGAATCAACAAGAACCAATCCTGCAACATCATTAGCATACATTTTTACAAAATGTTGAACATAAAGTCCACCCATCCCATGACCAACCAGAACATAAGGACCGGGAACTCCGGAATTTTTAAGTGCAATATTTAATTCCTCCGCAATTTGCGGACTAATTCTTGGATTCTTACTTTCCGGACTCTCTGCATAGCCGGCTCTGTCATATGTTATAACGCATGTATGTTTTGACAATTCCCTATGTATCTCCTCCCATTCCAACGAAAGCACACCGCAATCAGGTTCTATAACAACAGGTATATCACCGGTCCCGCTAATTTTAACATACAAATTCTTCTCACCATTCGCAATATATCTTCCGTCAAGTACTTCCATAAAACCATCCCAATTATTATTTTTATCAATTATTAAAACTACAAATATACAACAACTGAATTATTAAACCACAATCCGGCACCATCCCTGCTATACTGATCCCACCTTAGTATGAAAGTAAACTAAAAAATCCCCCTTCTATCAGGAGGGAACAAATGGGTGTGTAATATATTTTGCCAGGCTCTTCAGATAGTGGATAGTGAATTAACACTAGCCACGACTTTTAAGTCGTGGACAGGAAAAAGAGGAGTGTCAGGACTTTAGTCCAAAACATACTGAAGAAAAAAACATTATTCTCTATTCTAATTTCTATTTTCTAAGACCGCAACAACCTCAGACAGTCAACAAGAGTTCAGTAAAACCCGTGGACTTATACCTAAAAAAAGTATAGTAATAAAAAGTATATTCCTATCAGATTTGTCTTAATCTTTTCAAATTTTAAATTAATTACAATTCAAAAAAATTTTAAAAACCCCCTAAACCCACTAAACTCTTAAACTCTTAACTCCTAAACTCCTAAACTCCTAAACCCCTAACTTCCCATACTCAATAAAAATTCCTCCTTAACGTTATCAATATACAAGTATTTGGATGTTTTACTAAAAAATAATTGTTGGAGTATTAGATGAATAATTCTAAGATTTTACTCGCTGTAGGAATATTATTGAGTTTAATATTTATTTCCTGTCAGGACCTTTTTCCGGACCCTGAGGTACCTGTTCAGGATGCCGTCAAATTGACGAAATCCGAATTAAAAAACACTACTGGTTACGAATGGTTCAATGGCTATTGGACTTTGTACAAACCTGATGCTACAATAGCAGACGAGATTAGTTTAACATTCGATACTACTATTCATAAAATCATTATTTTCATTGAACCTCAATGCTCTTGCAAAGAATTGGTGAGAACGCCTGCAGATTTGGTTAAAGTTTTGGATATAGCCAATATCAGTGAAGAATATTACGAGATTTATTCAATGGGTAGCGTAAAATCCAAGCATCCATTTGAAGATAAGTTGACTATTAAAAGTCTTCCGCAAGTTCATCTCCTCAAATCCGGTGAGTTTGTATATTCCGTTCTGGATACTTTTGATTTTTATTCTGCAAGGAACCAATCAACAACGATAGAATCAATTATATTAAAAGCTCTTAAAGATAATTAAAATCAATATCCAATAATTGATTATTAAACAAACATCTACTTCAGATGTTTTTGGTATATTATTTTAATAAAAAACAATGTATTACGTCTTTATTTTATTGAAAAAATATTTTTTAATGGAGGAAAAATTTTAATGTCTGACGATAGTAAAAATAAAAAAGATGATAATAAATTCAATCCTTTTGGTGATTTTAAAAATGCGCCGAACAAAGACCAGCAAATGAAAATGTTCCGTAACATTTTGATTTGGATGGTAGTTTTCGTTTCAATTGTAAGTATTTATATGCTTTTTAACACTCAGCAAAAACCTGAAGCATCAGTGTCTTATACACAGTATCAGGAATTTTTGACTGAAAATTTAATAGACAAAGCCAAAATCACAAAAAGCCAGTTGAATGATTTTGAATTTCATGGTACGCTTAGAAAATACGTTACTGTAAAGATAGAAGGACAACACAAAGATGTGATGTATTTCGTTACCAAACTTGGCGTTTTGGATTCTAAAACAGAGGAACTTTGGGC
>CAZEHW010000131.1:5219-9645 GCA_964511865.1 uncultured Hyphomicrobiales bacterium
AGACGAAAGTGCATGGGTAACTGCCTTGTGGTCAATTTTGCCATGGATTGTTTTGATTGGCGTTTACATATTTTTTATTCGCAGAATGCAAATGGGTGGTGGTGGTTCTCGTGGTATTTTCTCGTTTGGAAAATCAAAAGCCCGATTATTAACCGGCTCTCAAAATAAAATTACTTTTCAAGATGTAGCCGGAGTTCAGGAAGCAAAATATGAACTTGAAGAAATTATTGAATTCTTAAAATCACCGGCTAAATTCCAGAAACTTGGCGGAAAAATACCAAAAGGTGTACTGCTTTTAGGACCTCCGGGGACAGGTAAGACTTTATTAGCAAGGGCAGTTGCAGGTGAAGCCGATGTACCATTTTATTCCATTTCGGGAGCAGACTTTGTCGAAATGTTTGTTGGTGTCGGTGCCAGCCGTGTTAGAGACCTTTTTGAACAGGCAAAGAAAAATTCGCCTTGTTTAATATTTATTGATGAAATCGATGCTGTCGGCAGACATCGTGGTGCAGGACTTGGTGGAGGGCATGACGAAAGAGAACAAACTCTCAACCAGCTTCTTGTTGAAATGGATGGCTTTGAACAAAACAGTGGTGTAATTATTATTGCCGCAACAAACAGACCTGATGTATTAGACCCTGCTTTACTTCGCCCCGGCAGATTCGACAGACAGGTTGTGGTTGATAAACCGGATATTAAAGGAAGAGAAGGTATCTTTCAGGTTCACACAAAATTGATTCCTCTCGGAGAAGATGTAAATTTGGAAATATTAGCACGCGGTACTCCCGGATTAGCTGGTGCAGATATTGCTAATATAGTAAACGAAGCCGCATTACTTGCCGCAAGACGTGAAAGCGATAAAGTTACAATGTACGACTTCGAAAATGCTCGCGATAAAATTCTAATGGGTATTGAAAGAAAATCTCTGGTTATTTCAGACAAAGAAAAAGAAATGACTTCATTCCACGAAATGGGACACGCACTCGTAGGTAAACTAATACCGGAAAGTGACCCTGTGCATAAAGTAACTATCATTCCACGTGGAAGGGCTTTGGGTATTACTTCTTATCTGCCTGTTGAGGATTCACACTCATTTTCCAGGATATATATTGAAACAAGAATAGTTGTTTTGCTTGCCGGCAGAGCCGCTGAGAAAATTATTTTCAATCAGTTTACCACCGGTGCCGCTAACGATATTGAGCAGGCAACCCGATTAGCAAGGAAAATGGTTTGTGATTGGGGTATGAGCGATGTTCTTGGACCTGTGCAATTCAAGCATCATCAGGAAGAAGTCTTTCTGGGAAGGGAAATTTCTCAGCCTCCTGACCATAGTGAAGAAACATCAAGAATTATTGACAAAGAGGTTCGCAGAATATTAAATGAAGCTGACCACAAAGCAACTAAAATTCTGGAAGACCATATCGAATATTTAAATAAATTTGCAAAAATATTACTCGAACGTGAAGTTCTCGATGGTGAGGAATTAGACCAGTTAATTAAAGGCGAAGAGCTTGCTCCTATCAATATTAAAACATTGAATGCTATTAAGTCAATGAAATTTGAAAACGGCGATTCTCTAAATAAACCGGAAGATAAAACTGAGGAAGAGATTCCAAATAATTAGATAATTATTTTATAGAAAAAAATATTTACATTATAACTAAGGAAGCAAGAAACTATGAAAAGCTTTCTAATTCTTCTTTGTTATTGTAACAGTTTTAAAAAATTTAACTTTTAAAAAACGATGACTATTCTTAACAAAATATCACTTAAACCTTTCAACTCATTTCGGGTTGATGCTAAAGCTGATTATTTTGTCTCAATTCATAATACGGATGATATTTTTCAACTTATTGAAACTGATGTTTTCAAGAATAATAAATTCTTCATATTAGGGGGCGGTTCAAATGTTTTATTTATTGAAGACTTTAAAGGAATTATTATCAATATAGAAATCAAAGGGATGCATATTATCGAATCCACTGATGATTATCTAATCTTGGAAGTCGGTGCAGGTGAGGATTGGAATAATTTTGTTCGAACATGTGTAAATTGTAATTATTACGGTATAGAAAATCTCGCATTAATTCCCGGAAAAGTAGGGGCGGCTCCTGTTCAAAATATCGGTGCCTACGGAGCAGAACAAAAAGACTGCTTGGTTGCCCTGAAAGGAGTTAATCTCCGGACAAAGGAAATGATTGAACTGAAATTCGAAGATTGTAAGTTTGGTTACCGTTCTTCAATATTTAAAGAAGAATTGAAAGATAAATTCCTCATAACATCAGTTCAATACAAGCTAAGCAGACAAAAGAAATTTAATTTTTCATACAAAGAACTTGAAATTGAAATAAATAAATTCCCTGTTAAAGATATTGATTTGCTTTATGTCTATGACACAATCTGCAGATTGAGGACAAGCAAACTTCCCGATGGAAACAACATCGGCAGTGCAGGCAGTTTCTTCAAAAATCCGGTTGTTGATACTGAAGTATTCGAACGGATTAAAAAAGATTACCCTACAATAAACGGATACCCTTCAGGAGATGGTAAACTCAAACTTTCAGCCGGCTGGCTCATTGAGCAATGCGAATGGAAAGGAAAAAGAATAGGAGATGCAGGGATTTTTGAAAAGCATGCACTTGTCCTGGTGAATTATGGGAATGCAACAGGAAAGGAAATTTTATCATTGGCAAATCAAATCAGAGAATCAGTTTTGCAAAAGTTTGGTGTTGAGTTAGAGGAAGAAGTTTTAATAATATAATCATCTACTTTAAAATTGTAAGTTTTATTGAAATTTCTGAACTATCAGTAACTCCAATTATTTTGTTAACTATATCGGTCGTATACCGTTCATTTCCATCTCCTCTATATTCATGATATTCCTTCAATGCCTCAAAGTTGATTTGTCTTACTTTCTCTACTTTCATTTCCGACAGGAAATTTCCTTTATCATCTTTAATAAAATAAATTTTTTCAATATTAATCTTATAACCATCGTATGTATTTGCGTCTGCAGTTTTTGGATTACGATGTTCGATAATAAAATTATTTAGTAACAGATTCTCATCATCAATAATGAATTTTATATGATTATAAAGAGTAAGTAGAACTTGGAAATAATGTATATTGTTACCTTCAGAAAAATCATGAACATCGAATCTTTTCAAATCTAAGCTGAAATCAAGAGAACTAATATTTGTATCAATGGTTTTTTCTCTACCATCAGTATATGGGTAATAATACCAACTCTTGTCAGTTGTATTCTCAAAAATAAAATTTTTAAACCAAACCTCGATTTTTGAAAATTTATTATTGATAGAAATGATTTCGAAATCTATAGGGCTATAAGTTATTGAATCATGCACCTTGACTGAAATCTTGAATTTGCCGGCAACAAAATTAGGAACATTTATTTTGATTAAAGAATCTGAAAGAAAAGTTGCGTAAATAACTGAATCGCCAAAAAATACATTTACCTTGCTGGTATCCGATCCAAATCCTTTGCCATAAATCTGTATTAATTGACTCGGAATACCGCTTTCTGGTATGACATGGCTAATATAAAGCGAATCGGTATTTGTGATATTCTTTGGAGCAACAGGATTTTCATCATCACAGCATGGCAGGATGATAAGAATTGTGACTATTAGAAAAATATATTTCACAACTGAATCCAAATAAGTAAAATAATCTTATTCAAACTTAAGTATATTATTTTCAATAACAAAAACAGATATTACTTTTAACAATAATAATACTCGCGGTTAAGACCTATTTTATAGAGAGATTTATTCTATTAGCAAGAAGGGATACAACTTATTAACTGTTTTCCCTCTTATTATCAAATAATATTTTCCATCGTTACAATCATTCCCATTCACATCCTTGCTGTCCCATCTTAAAGAATGATTTCCTGAATTATAAAAACTTTGGTCAATAGTACTGACAGTCTTTCCCTGCATGTCAACTATTTGAATATTTAATAAATCAGGTATTGACAAATTAAAATCAAATGAAATATAATCTTTCCCGGGATTTGGATATAAGTTTAAATCCTTCACAGAATTCATATCTTCAACAGACATAAAATTTATTTTAAAGCTTGAGTAATCAGACCACATACTTTCATTTTTTGAATTGAAAGCTTTTACACGCCAATAAAACTCAGCCGCTGTTAATATTAGCTCAACAGAGTATTCTTCAGCTTCGATTCTATCTTTATTATATATTATGTTGTTGAAAGAACTGTCATTTGATATCTGAAGTTGATAATATTCTACACCCTCTGTATGTCCCCATTTGAAATCAATTTTTGTCATAAAGTCAGTAAATACTTCAACCTCAGTATTTAAAGCAGGTTCAGCCAATAAAGTAGTAAATTTAAAGGGTTCAGACCATTCAGAATAACCAATTAATTTTTTAGTTC
>CAZEHW010000132.1:0-9539 GCA_964511865.1 uncultured Hyphomicrobiales bacterium
GTTTTCCGTTGTCAGCTATCAGTAAAAGATTTTAACCACAGAGTTCACCGAGCAGGCACAAAGGACTCAGAGAGTACTTCACTTCTATTTGCAAAGAACGAGTTGGACGAAATTACGATGTGGGAATGAAATGTATTTTATTTTATTTTGAAAAGGTTTTTATTTTGTTTGGGGCTGGGAGAAGGAAAAAGAGAAGAATTTCACGCAAAGAAGCCAAGAAGCAAAGACGCAAATGTCTGAATTGCTTATTGTAGCTGACTATTGAATTGCCTGATTAGAATAAGTTATAATTTTATTATTTGTGTTGCCAACAACATCCGCTTTTATCGGTAGTTGACCGTGAGCATTGAGAACCTTTTTGAGTGGTTGCCTGGCATCTCATAGATTCTTCAAAAGGGTTAATGTATTTTGACTTTATATTTAATTTCAATTTCTGAACTTTTTCCTCAAATGTTTTTGGGTCAATATATGTTATCTCAGCTTGTTTGAATACTTTATTGAAATCCATAGTGCTATCTGAGAAGATTTTAGTACCTTTCTTAAATATTGTGTCTGGGACTGCAGGGATATACTCTACATCGCTGGATAATTTAGCAATGAAATTAATTTTAGTGATTATCAGTGTGTCGTATTTAGTTTGAGTAAATACCAACTCCTTAACATCGTATTTTTTAACTTTTACTTGTGATTGCAATGGTATAATTGCGAATAAAAAGATAATGAATAAATATTTCATAAAATCACCTTAATTTTTGTTCTCTAACTTCTATTAATTTTAATTTCTCTGTTAATTGTTTCAATTGATCTGCTCTACGCTGTATTTGTATCATGGTCAATTTTTTTTCGTTTTCCAAGTCTTCATCAATTTCATTCTCGAGAATTTTCTTTCTCATCATCCTTTTAACATTACTCATTTCAGAAACAATTATACCAATAAATAAATTCATTATAATTAAACCTGCTATCAAATAGAAGCTGATAAAATAAATCGGTACAATCGACGGGTACTCAATATGTTTATAAACATATTCACCATTTACTATTATCTTTTCAGTGCTACTCAGTATTGACCTCATTATTTCACCCCAATTACCTGCAATACTTTCAAATAATGTTACTATCGAGGAAGATAATTGTCCAAAATGAGAAGGTGAAAAAGGACTAAATAAAAAATGTCCTGTCACACCGTAAACGTAAAATACAATTGCAAGTAATATTACAACATATAACATTTGAGGGATACTTCTTAATAATGAATCTACCAAATGTTGTAATGGTTCAAAATGTGTAATTAGTCTAAACACTCTAAATACTCTTATTGCCCTTAATAATCGTAACATTCGAAAGGCTAAGAAAGCATGGGTGTCTTCACTACTATTTGGAATAATGTATGGTAAAAGACAAAGAAGAACAATAATAAAATCGAATATATTCCATCCATCAAAGAAATATCGCCATGGCTTATTTCCTTGAGCAACAAGTTTAATCAAAATCTCAAATACAAATATTGACAAAATAATAATATCAAAATAATGAAAGAAAGAAGGATATTTATTATATAAATCGATATCCGTTTCTACACCAATTACAATTGCAGACAGAACAATTATAATAAAAATGAAACTATCAAAACTATTCTGCTCTTTAGCCCTAATCTTTTTAAGTAATTTCTTCATTAGATTATTACATTAACAATACTATTTAAAACCTTGACTTATACCAAACAATTTAGAGATATCCTGTGATGATTGAAAATTATTAATGAAAATAACAAAATCACCTTCATCCATTAAAACATCAGGTTCAGGCAGTTTAATTATTTCTCTGGTATTATCCTTGTTTTTTGCAATTGCGACAATTAGTGATTTAATGTTCTTATTCTTTATCAAATCAGTAAGTTCACCAATTGGATGTCCAATAAGAGATAATTGTGGCGTGACTTTAAATTGTTGAATATCATAGTCATCGTTATCTTTTGAATCAGACAAAATATCAATGCTGAAATTGGCAACATCTTGTTCAAAGATATAGCTTGCAATTAACTTTGATGCTATTTCATCTTTTGATATAAGGTAGGTAACACCTGCATTTTCAAAAGTTTCTTTGAGCTTTGAATTATTTAGGGACACCATGAAACTACACTTCGGATAAGCATGTTTTAAGTTTAATATTGCCACAAGTTTATCAGTATCGCTTGCAAGATTAATAAATATGAATTTTGATTTTTCAATATTAGCATTAGTAAAAAAAGGATAATTATCATAACCTGAATAAAGTACGAAATGCTTTTCTTTAGGATAGCTTTCTATAATATGATCAATATCATCCTTATTATTGGTTATTATCGCTACTTTATTGCCTGTGTCAATTAAAATATTGACAATTGATTTTGCAAATGAATCCCAACCTAAGATAATTATATGATCTTCAAATTTTGTTCCATTGAAACCCATTTTTCTTCTCTCCCTTAAGTTAATTACGAAAACGGCAAATTTACTGATTAGAATTGTTAATGTTATTATACTGGCAAATACGAATGTACCACCGACTAATTTTCCCAATAATGTAACAGGAAATTTATCTCCATACCCAACTGATGCTATTGTTACAATCGAATACCAAAAAGCATCTCCAAAATCTTTAATATTCGAATTAGGGTGATTTTCAACAAGCGTAAGCAGTAGAGCAGCACCTAAATATAATGCAACTCCTGCAACGACATAAAGAATTAATCTAATTTTTTTCATTTAATTTCATAATGTTATTTACAAGATTACGGTCTATGCAGATAGCAATAGCCATCGCAATATTTTGTTTTATTTTGGCAACGATCACCTTTCTGTGTTGTTCCCTTACACTGCACTGATGTACAATCTTGGCTCACGTTATTTGAATTAGATGATGTCGTATCACAATAAGTGAATGAAAATGCCAAAATAACTGCAATTAATAAAATAATCTTTTTCATGATATACTCCTATTTATTCTCAATAACATTTTGAATCTCTTTTGATATACTTGTCAGGAAATCATAACCTGTTGAATTTTCTATTCTCCTGACTGTAGTTTTGTATTTCTCCCAGTCATCCTTCATGATACCATCAATGTTTGGCATAACGACAGCAATTACCTCGGTTGTAGTTGAAACATTCTTAACTCCCTGCCCTTTGCTCAACACAACAATTATTTTAAAGCAACTGTCAGGCACAGGAACAATACCTTTACCCATTAGTGTTGAATCGCTGTGAAAAATACCACCTGCTACTATATATAGCTCTTTGTTCTCCTTTTTGCAAAGGTCTTCGCAGTGATATTCCAAGTCAAGCCAAACCCCTCTATTAAGGTCCGGTCGTTGTGGTAAAATGTTTGTCGTGAAAAATGTTGATAGGTTGTCAGAATCATTTTTTGTTCTTTCTTCACTTCTTACCATGTGACCACGGTCATAACCGGAATTTGTATAATCGTCATGCTTAACCTGGTACCAACCTGTAGGAAGGGCAGTGTCCTTTTTAAAGTTACCTGAAAATCTTTCAGCATCACCGTACCAATCTGCATTCAGGTTCCATGCTACCCAATTACAAGTATTCTTATTATGGTTATAGCTGATAACGTATTGATACCTAATGATATAATAGTCATCAGTAGAATCATTATCAATTGGAACTCCAAGAGCTACATGAACTGAATTAATTTTTGATGGCGTAGTATTATTGTTAATTTTTGGCTCTGTCGAAGATTGGCAGGCAAAAGAAAAAAAGAAAAGAAATGCTATTAGCGTCCTCATAATACACTTTCTTAATGTTTATAAATCAATGAATAAACAAATATTAATACTCGAAATTAAGGTATTTCGCTTTATTTACAAAATAAATTTTCGATTGATTTAATATAATTAATAATCCGAAATAATATTTTTTGTCAAAATTTGATTTAAATTCCAAATTATCTGTTACGTATCTTCTATAATTATTTGTATACTATAGTTTGATATTATAATTTATTTGATTAATTTTATTTCTTAATATTAAAAATAATTTGGAGAAATAAATTGAAAAATTTTATAGTATATTTATTAGTAACTTGTATTGGTTATTCTGTTTTATTTTCAAACCAATATTTCAATCAGCAAAACTATAGCTCTGCAGATGAAAATGGACGTCCTTTATATCATAAAGACAGGGTTTATATTAAATTCAAAACTGAGGTGACGATAAATGTTATAAGTCAAGAGTCGGCAGTCGGTAGTCAACAGTCGACAGTCGATAGTCGACAGTCAAAGGAAAATATTCAAAGTTTTGGGATGCGTTCTGTAGATGAGATTTTGAAAAATTATCAAATTGAGAAAATTGAATCGGCTTTTGAACAGAGAAGTAAGTTGCCGAAAAAAGTTAAAGAAAGAATACAAAATACTTCAAGAAATTTGCCTGATTTATCAAGAATATATTCCATAAAATTATCATCAGAAAAAAATTCGATTAAACTTGTCAGGGAACTGAATCAAAATCCTGTTGTTGAATATGCAGAATTTGTTCCATGTGATTACTTGATGGAAGTTCCAAACGATACAATGTATGCGCAATGTCAGCATTTACCACAAATAATGGCTGAACAGGCATGGGAGATTTTTAAAGGTGAACAAAGCGATTCAACAATCATTATCGGTATTTGCGATACCGGAACAAATTGGAATCATACAGATTTGACAGATAATCTTTGGCAAAACCTTGCTGAAGATGCGGACAAAGATGGAAAGGTGATTGAATGGGTCGATTCTTTAAAAAAATTTATTCTCGACCCCGGAGATTTGAATGGAATTGATGATGATGAAAACGGTTTTATTGATGATTTAATCGGATGGGATTTCGTGGAAGACTTTGATAGCGATACACAAGGTAATGACCCTCAGGATTTTAATAACCACGGAACACATGTTGCAGGTATTTCAGCAGGTGTAACAAATAATAATATCGGTATAGCATCAATCAGTTGGAATGTAAAATTTGTTCCTACATCACATTCTTCTCCAAATTTCAACAATATATTAAGAGGATTTGAGGGAATCGTGTACTTGGCTGAACTCGGTTGTGATGTTATAAACTGTAGTTGGGGCGGCGGCGGTTATTCACAAGCAAATGCTGAAGCCGTTGAATATGCAGATGCTCTTGGGGCGATTGTTATAGCTGCCACCGGAAACAATAATTCTTCAGCACCTTTTTATCCATCTTCTTACCCATATTTGGTCAGTATCGCTTCCGTTTCTTCAAAAGATATCAGAGCGAGTTATTCTAATTATGGAAATTTTGTTGATATCTGTGCTCCCGGAGGGCAGACAAATGTAGATGGCGGTATTATGAGTTGTATCCGAAACGGTGGATATGCAAGGTTTCAGGGAACTTCAATGGCAAGTCCCGTTGCTGCCGGAGTTTTTGGATTAGTAAAGGCAAAGTATCCTGATTGGACAAACGAACAAATTAAAAAGCAAATTATAGGAACAGCAGATTATATTGATTCATTGAACCCAAATTACATAAATATGTTAGGCACAGGAAGAATAAATGCATACAGGGCTCTGACTGAAACTGATGTCAATATTCCTAAAATATTGAAGCTGGATTTGATGCACGTTCAGGCAGATGACAGTACTGAAAATTCAAATTTAAATAAGGCATTAGAACCCGGAGAAAATGTTCGTATTGGCTTTGTTATAAGAAATTATGCGATTCTAACAGGTTCTGAAAATACAAAACTTACTATCTCTTGCGAAGATGATGATATAGAGATTATTCAAAATACTTTCAGTACTAATTTCACAGCGGACGGCACTACCGAAACACCTATGATTTTCGAAATAAAAATTTCTGATTCTGCAAAATCCAAATTTGTAGATTTCACTATTAGTGCCGAGTCTGACGATTCAGAAATTGTTATGGGAAAAATTATGAATTTTCAAATGCCAATTAATGCCGGTGGTATATTGGTTTGGGAAGGACGAAATAACGGATGGGGCTATAGTGGAAAATTTATATCTGACTTTTTAAGTAGTCAAGGAGTTGAAAATATTTATACAAATAATTTCCCAATTTCATTAGTTGGATATGATGCAGTACTGCTGTCATTTGGAGCACTTGGCTCTGGTTTGAGTTCAACTCCATGTAATGACTGGATGGCAGAAGATATTTCTGATTATCTTAAAAGCGGAGGAAAATTATATCTTGAAGGTATGGATGTTTTGGGTTTTGACCAGGAACTTAATAAGGATTTCCTTTCTCTCGTAGGTATTGACAGCAGTAATGACGGAAGTGATCAGGCACACTCGATTGATACTTTACTTGGTCAGCAGGAAACAATTTGTGAAGGATTGATTTTTTGGAAGTCAAATATCACAGGTTATCAATCAATTGACGAAATTTTCCCTAATGAAAGTAGTAAAGTTGCACTTTTTGAACCTGAATATGGAAATGCAGCTATTCAGAATATAGGAGAATACGGACAGAAAACTTTTGTTACAGTTTATCCAATTGCACATTTAATTGACAGGAAAAATCCAAATTCGAGGTATGAATTTGTGAAACGAATACTGGACTTTTTTGAAAAGCCTATGGATTATACAATTCCAAGATTTTCATATTATCCTAAAACCGGTCATGCACCATTAATTGTTCAATTCAATGATGAGTCTTATACATCAAAAAATATATTAGCATGGGATTGGGATTTCGAAGATAAAGGAGAACATCAGACAACTTATTATGACACTATAACATTCGAATACAATAAGCCCGGAGATTTCATTTCTAAAATGACCATATATCTTTCTGACGAGACCAAAATTTTTACAACTACAAATCCTCTTTATATATTTGATGGTGAAAGTTCTGCTTTTTTTGAAAATCAAACATTGGGACAAATTGCAGATACAAATTTGAATATCAGAGATGACTTCACAATCGAAGCTTGGATATTGCCTTCTAATATCAGCACAAGTGTATGGGAGGTTCTTATGGATAAAATTCATGTAACTTTCAATATTAATAATTCAAGAACTTTAAGATTGTATGTTTATCACGATAACAAAAGCGTTACTGATTTTACTACTGCACCTGAATCAGTAACCTATTCTACATGGCAGCATGTAGCTGTTACTTTCGATGGAGATTCAACTTTTAAAGTTTACATCAATGGTAACGAACAAGAACTCACATTTTCAAAGGGACCCGGGAAAGGGAGAATTAGGGACAACATGAACTCGCCATTCACAATAGGAAAAAGTTATCAATGGACAAACGGGTTTGAAGGAAGAATTGATGAGTTCAGATTTTGGAGTAAACCAAGAACACAACAAGAAATTCAATCCACCATGTTTAGAAAATTATCCGGAAATGAAGATAGCTTAATGCTTTACTGGGCGTTTAATGAAGGAGTTGGAGATTCAGCTAAAGACTTCAGTCCTTATAACAGAACTTGTAAATTAAATTCTGATTGGCGACAGGGAATCCATGAAAGCCATATTATCAGCCACCCACAATCTAATACAATTTGTGAAGGACTCCCATATGTTATTAATACTGAAATTATATCCGGTGGAACTCCCCTTACATTTCAATGGTTAAAAAATGGTATTCTTGTACAAAATGCAAATGAAAGTAAATATTATATTGATGAAATGTCAGAATCTGAAGTTGGCTTTTATCAATTAGCAGTGTTAGACAACAATACATGGGAAAGGGAATTTTCTGATACTGCATTTATTGATATGGGAACAAAACCGATAATCACAAAACAGCCTCAATCAAATATTCAATTGGAATTAGGTGACACTCTTCATATCATGTTGGAAGCTGAGTCAACAAGTAAGTTATCTTATGAATGGTTCAAAGATGATGAACCTATGGATTATTATGAAGCAGAATTTATAAAAGAAAATGTTAATATAGAAGATAACGGACAATACAACTGCCTGATTATGAATAATTGCGGTTTTCTCGAATCAGAATATGCAAATGTAAGTGTAATGGTTGATGTTAAATCAAATTTAGAAAACAACTTCGATTTTAATATTTTACCTAATCCTGTCAGTCATAATTCAAAGATCTACATTAGTTCTTCAAAAAGCGAATTTTTGGAAATTACAGTTAGTAACTTATTAGGAAATAATTTAATGACTAAAAATATTTTTGTGAATGAAGGAATGAATAATTATAGAATTTTTGAAGATTTTGATTTTTCTTATTCGGGATTATTTTTTATAACGATAAATTCAATTGATGTAAGGATAACCAAGCCAATAATTTATACAAAATAAAATACCATTTATCAAACGGAGTATTTTAAAATTGGGTTATTAGAAAAAATATTAGATAACAATATTTTTCTTATTTTTGTTGTTTTGTTTAACGATATACAAAAAACATTTTTGTTACAGTATTTCATTATTTACTAAATGAATATTGAAATTTGTTTTTTTGTTTGCTAAGTTAAATTAATAGATATTATTTATATTAGAGAAAAAGAAAATAATTAATTAGTTTTTTGATAAATATTAAGATAAAATATGGAAAAGAAAGTTGAGAAACTCGACCGTGTTACGATAAGATTCGCAGGAGATTCCGGTGACGGAATGCAGCTAAGCGGAACTCAGTTTTCGAACACATCGGGAACAATGGGAAATGATGTAAACACATTCCCTGATTACCCTTCCGAAATCCGTGCACCCGAAGGTACATTGTACGGTGTTAGTGCTTACCAAATACAATTTTCGTCAACAAGAATTCATACTTATGGCGATAGAATTGATGTGCTGGTAGCAATGAATGCTTCATCATTGAAAGTCAATTTACCAAAGGTTAGGACAGGTGGATTGATTTTAGCTAATACGGCAGGTTTTGGTAAGAAAAATTTGGACCTGGCAAAATATGACGTTAATCCTCTTGAAGATGACACTCTAAAAGATTACAGAGTTATTTCATTGGATATGATAAGTGAAGTTAGAAATGCTTTAAAAGGGTCGGATTTATCACCAAAAAACGTGGACAGGTCGAAAAATATTTTTGCTTTAGGTATAACTTACTGGCTTTTTGACAGGTCTTTGGATCCAACGGAAAAATGGCTTCATACAAAGTTCGGGAAAAAACCTGCTCTTTACGATTCAAATAAAAAAGTATTATTAGCCGGTTATGAATATGCAAAAAACAGTGACAAGTTTCCAGTTCAATATCAGATTCAGGATGCAAAATTAGAAGCCGGCACCTATAGAAACATCACAGGAAATGAAGCTTGTGCAATTGGTTTGACATTAGCTGCAAATAAAGCAAATCTTCCGTTATTCTTAGGTTCTTATCCTATAACACCTGCAACTGAAATATTGCATTGGATATCAGGATATAAAAAATATGGTGTTAAACATTTACAGGCAGAAGATGAAATTGCAGGTATTTCCAGTGCAATAGGAGCTTCTTTTGCCGGCTATATGGCTGCTACGACAACAAGTGGTCCCGGTCTTTCCCTAAAAGTTGAGGCAATAGGTTTGGCAATTATTATGG
>CAZEHW010000133.1:0-3241 GCA_964511865.1 uncultured Hyphomicrobiales bacterium
GGGAGTAATGATGAATATAGGATTATATCAGAATTTCAGAAATTTACTAATTTCCATTCCATAACAATTGAAGAAGAATTCACCCAAAGTATTACTATGGAAGCTATATGTGAAGCAGAACTTCCAAACGGAGTAAAAAGTGAAGAGCATTTTGAATTTACGACTCCTTCTATTTTTGTACCCGAAAATTCATTTGAGCAAAAGGATTATGGTTTCCCTCTTTCATATCTTTTAAATAACGTGAAAGACCTTTATGGAGATGGTAAACCTTGTGTTGTTGTAAATGATTTGTCCTCCGGAAGCTGGGGAGATGTAAAAGTATATCAATACAGGACAAAGGCATTTTTTACAAAAGATACATATAAAGAATCATGGATACCAAAAGGAATAGGTGATTCAAACGGTGATGGTATAAATGAAATATTTGCAACATCCTCCGGTCAAAGTATTCTTTTACAAGCGAATCAATTAGGGGAGTCACCTTTTACAAAAAAAATCTTCTCATCTGATGTTAATTCGACACTTTGGGCTTCTGATATGCTTGACCTTGATGGGGACGGCATTTCTGAACTAATTGGATTTTCAGATTCATCTTATAATGCATATAGTTTTAATAATGGAAAATACCAATTACTTGCAACAGCTAAACCAAATATCAAACTTGATACATATCCGGGTTTTTCCTCAGGTGATTTCGACAATGATGGAAAAACAGAAATTTGCTTCGGTTCCCGTTTTGGAAATATTTATCTTTATGAGTTTTCTGATGATAATTTTATTCCTGAATATAATGACTCCAGCACTATTTCTTCCAGTGAGCAATATATTACAAATGCTGACATTGACGGAGATAATGTGCCTGAATTAGTTATTGGAAATTTTGGGAGTACAGTTCCTTTTGGTCAGGAGGATGCAAGTACACCAATTTGGACTTACAGGATTTTTAAATCACAAGGTATTGGTAAATATATTATTCTTGACTCTATTCATATTTTCGGAGTCCGTGGAGGAATTGATTATAAAAACGGATTGACTGCCGGCGATATTGACAATGATGGTAATGATGAAATTATTATCTCTGCATTTCCTAATCTCTACGTTTTTAAATGGGATGGAAGCGAATTTAAACCATTATGGATTTATCCTTTTACTTACAGTAATTCGGCAATTATATATGATTTTGACGGGAATGGTTTAAACGAAATTGGTTTTTCAACTTTTTCAGGAACCCGATTTTTTGAAATTGATAAAGTTCAAAAGCCTGATATTCCGCTTGGATTCACCGGCTGGTCTGTTGACACAAATAAAGCATATTTTAAATGGGAAACTGTTGATAATGCAAAGGAATATGAATTGCTGAACATGGTTAAAACTGAAACAGGATACTCAGGATATACTGCGGCTATAACCACAGAAACAAACATTACAATTGATACACTGCAAAAAGATACCCATTATGAATTTGTTGTAAGGGCTGTAAACGTTGATTTACCCGAACATTTTAGTAACATCTCAAATTTTATTGATATTTATACTCATAGTCCCGTCGAGCCGCTTTCGGTGAAAATAATTTCTGATAATCAGATATCTATAAATTTCTCAGGGAAAATTCCAAATAGCTTTCTAAATCCGGGTGATTTCCTAGTAATTAAAGACTTAAAAACTTTCTCCTCTGTTTCTACCGCTCTTGTTTCCAATGATTCTTCAGTAATTATAACATTGATTGAGCAATTGGTAAGTGGTCTCTATGATTTACAGGTAAAATCTTTTAGAGATAAATATTACTCACCAACTGTTGAGAAAACATTAACATTTGAATATTATCCTGAAGAGCCGGAAATCAAAATGTACTTATCACAAATTTCAGTTTTAAATAAAACAACATTTAAAATAAAATTTTCATAAGAAATTTAAAATTTTTCTTTTATTAATAATTAAATTTATTAACTTACCCCCTATGTTATTTTTATTTATATTGAAATTAATTCAGAAAACGACTCTTCTGTTTATATATATTTGGATGAAAGAAAACCTTTGCTGGCTACCGGAAAAAACTATACCTTAACAGTAAAAAATGCATTATCAAAAACAGGAATTCCAATAACCGAAGGTACAGGAAATACTCTTGGATTTGTCTTCTATTCAGAAAATGTTAATTCACCTTATATTTACCCAAATCCCGTTAAGATTAGCGATAACAAAGAGATTATGTTTGCAAATCTTCCTTCCAAAGCCGAGATAATAATATACAATCTCGAAATGAAAGAATTGAAACGTCTCTTTGAAAACGACGGCAATGGCGGTACGGAGTGGGACTGCAGGGATAAGCACGGAGATATACTTGGCTCCGGAGTATATCTTTTCAAGGTAATTCAGATTAATGCAGATGGAAACTCTGTGGAATCAGAATTAAAGAAATTTGTCATTGTTAGGTAATAGTCTTAAAACTAAAGCCCAATTTCTTTAGATACAGTCTTCATTCCATCAATCGTAAACTGAATTAGTTCTTCGAGGGTTATTCCTAACATTTCGGCACCTTTGAGTATAACTTCGCGGTTGGCTCCGGCGGCAAAAGCTTTTTGCTTCCATTTCTTTTTTACCGAACTGACTTCCATATCCAATACGCTTTTCGATGGTCTGACCAAAGCACAGGCAGTGATAAGTCCGGTCAATTCGTCAATTGCAAAAAGTGATTTTTCTAATAATGTTTTTGGCTCAATATCTGTACACATTCCCCAGCCGTGAGATAGAATTGCCCTGATGTATTCTTCATCCCAACCGGATTCTTCGAGTATTTGCTTTGTCATTGTGCAATGATGTTCGGGGAATTGTTCGTAATCAAGGTCGTGAGCAAGTCCTATGATACCCCATTTTTCTTCGTCTTCACCATGCTTTTTTGCAAGATACCGCATAACAGCTTCGACTGCTTTTCCGTGATTAATCAGCGATTGTGTCTGATTGTATTTCAAAAAAAGTTCTCTTGCTTCTTCGTAAGTTGGAATGTGTGTTAGCATTTTTTACCTCAAATTTTTAATTCTTTTACCATTTTAGTTACTAATCTTCCTATTGCGGGTGATGATGTTAATCCAGGTGATTCAATTCCCACCAAATTAATGAAATTAGGCAATCCTTTGTCTGCTTCGTGCCTGATTACGAAGTCCTGCATTGGCTCTCCGGGTCTTTGGATTTTGGGATGTATTCCCGATGTATCGGGTTGGAAATCTTCCTTTTTTATGAATGG
>CAZEHW010000133.1:3251-9459 GCA_964511865.1 uncultured Hyphomicrobiales bacterium
TATAACCTTTTACAGACTCAAAGAAATATTCTTTGTATGTTTCATCAACAGAATAATCAATTTTATCAATCCAAAAATCGTGAGGACCGAGACGCATACCGCCATACAAATCAGGAGTTGTGTGGATACCGACAGAGCCATCCTTGTTTGGTACAGGATAAATCAACATCTTTGGATATTTTTCGAGTTGTTTAGTTACCCTGAAATAAATACCTTTTGAGTAGCCTATTCTGTACCTGAATTTGTCAACATCAATACCAATTAGTTCTGAAATTTTTCCTGAACCCAGACCTGCACAGTTAATTAAAATTTCAGTTTCAAAGTCATAGAAATTATTTTCAAAATCCTTTACCGTGATTTTGTATGAATCTGTCAGATGCTCGATTGCGATTACTTCAGACTTGTACAAAATATCAGCACCGTGATTGACAGCATTTGCTTCAAAGAATTGCATAAGCTTATGTGAATCAACAATACCTGATGTCGGGCAGTATATTGCGGCTTTGGCTGTTACATTCGGTTCGATTTTTTCGATTTCATTTTTATCAATTATTCTCACTCCTCTTGCACCGTTGTTTTTTGCCTTTTCGAGAAGCTGTGGCAGTTTTTCGACTTCCTCGTTGGTAACCGCTACAATCAGCTTTTTGATATTCGCATGAGTGATTTTATGTTTTTCGCAATATTCGTACATCAGTTCATTACCTTCGAGACAAAGCTGACCTTTGAGCGAGTTTTGCGGATAATAAATGCTTGCGTGGATAACCTCGCTGTTACGGCTGGAACATTCCTGACCGAATGAATCATGCCTTTCGAGAACAACTACATTATTTCCTGATTCAGCAAGGTGTGAAGCTACGGACAAGCCCATAACTCCGGCACCGATAATAGTAATATTAACTTTTTCCAATTTTATATTCCAATAAAAAAGATGCAATTTAAAAAAAATCGGGATTAGTTTATTCAATCACATAAAATATTTTTATCAATTAATAATTAATGTTTTAAAAAATGATAATCACTAAACTCTTTTTTAATATTTTCTTTGATTTTAACAAAGTTTTTACCATTATCAGTATAAATATTTTCAATTTTATTATAAAGTTCTGTGGTTTTTCCTTCGGGTATTGTGTATATTTTTATGTCATTTTTATTTTCATTAAGAAAATAATTTAAAATTAATATAATAGATGAATAATTTTTCCTCATTAAATACCAATATTTGTTTATACCACTATAATTTAAACTAAATATTTCAGACCATCCAAATAACATTTTGCAAAAAGTAGTATCATCATGAAATTTTAATAAATATTTAACAATATTGATTTTTGAATTGTAGAATTTTTTAATTGATTCTCTAAAATTAATGCTATCATATTGGAATTCTTTGTATGTAACTTGATAAGTTGGCCAATACATTATTTCGGATAATTTTTCTTTTCCCTGATTAATACTACATTTAATAAACGCATAATCATATACATCTTGGATATAACTATTTTCTAAACCATTTAATATAGCAATATACATTAGATCATCATCTGTATTCAAATCATTTGAATTAGCGCTGATAACATTTAGCATTGATATGCATCCTAATACTATTAAAAACTTAAATTGATTTTTAATTTTCATTTTTATTTACTTTGAATTATATAATAACATTCTGTCGCAAATTTACTAAAACTTTTCTTTTTTACTTTAAAACTTTATGAACTTTTCAGACTTTCTACTAAGCTCATTCTTCGACAAGTGCTTTGGAAAATAGAATAAAAAAACATCCAACTTTAGAAAATAGAAGATAGAATAAGAACACATCCCTCTCTCAAGAGGGGATTTTTTTGATTCATCCTTCGATTAACTTATTAAACTCATGAAACTTATTAAACTTTACAAACTTTATGAACTTTACAAACTTTCTACTGACTTCTTGGCATGAAAATTGAGAATATAAATCTTATATAAATATATGGGAGGAATATATATGAAAAAATTTGGATTATTTATGGTTTTGTGGCTTTTGCTCTTGTCACTGGTTTATCTTTTACATTCGGAAGACCAGCCAAAAGAAGCAAAGCCGGCAACTATTGAAATGCAGGTAACAAGCATTGTCAAAATCTATGGCGACGGGGCTTTTAAGGCGTTCTATTCTCTTGAAGAATTAAGACCTTACAGTATTGTCCAAATTGACCAAATTTGCGATATCTATGATAATCACTGGTTGTCTCCGAGTACAATTTTGGATAAACTTGATAATGACGACAAAAATCTTTTAACTAAAAGTGTGGCGGAATATATAACTTCATTTAATGACCCCGACAAAGAAAAATACATTCTCTTAAGATTGGTCAACTGGTGCAAAGCAGATTTACAGTTTGCATTTATTAATAATAGTTTGGGGATTTATCAGGAAAATATTGTTCAAGCTTTGAACAATGTGAATAAAACTAACCAGTACTTCTTGATATATGATGTCAAAGCAGATACTGTTAATCAACAAAAAGACCAACAAAATGAATATACTTATTATCAAACTCTGAACTTAATCAGCACAATGAAAACACCTGACCAACTCAAGTTTTACGGAGATATATTTTATCAGTTGGCTTCGATTGAAGAGAAATAGCGACAAGTAAACAAACAAAATGGAAATTAAGTGAACAGTATTAGTTTAACTTAAATTTTTCAATATTTATACTTTTCTTTAAAACCCACAAAATAAAAAAGAATTAACTCGTTATTAAAATACTGATTGATTGTTTACGTCAAAAAAATATTTAATTGGCAAGAACGTAATTATATTAATTGACAATTGATAAATGAATTTGATGATATTAAATTTATAATGTTTAACTAGAAAATTATAGGAATAAAATAGAATTATTTTTACTGGAGTGTGAATGCGAATAACCAAACAATATACTAATCGGGAATCACAGTCTCTTGACAAATATTTGCAGGAGATTGGGAGAGTCGAGTTGTTGCATCCCGAAGATGAAATTACTTTGGCGCAATTAATCAAGAAGGGTGGTCTGCCCGGGACAAATGCTCTCGAAAGATTAGTAAAAGCGAATTTGAGGTTTGTGGTGTCAGTTGCGAAGCAATATCAAAATCAAGGTCTGTCGCTCGGAGATCTGATTAATGAAGGAAATTTAGGTTTAATCAAAGCCGCAAAACGTTTTGACGAAACCAGGGGCTTTAAGTTCATTTCCTACGCAGTATGGTGGATAAGACAATCAATTTTACAGGCATTAGCTGAACAATCGAGGATTGTCCGCTTACCTCTCAACAGAGTTGGTGCTTTGAATAAAATTGGGAAGAAATTCAGCGAACTCGAGCAAAAGTATGAACGTGAACCTACTGCATCGGAAATTGCAGAACAATTGGAAATGAGTGTACCCGAAATTGCCGAAACTATTAAAATTTCAGGAAGACATTTATCTGTTGATGCTCCTTTCGTACAAGGAGAAGACAACAGATTGCTCGATATTTTACCAAACGACATGCAGCCGCCACCTGATTCCGAACTAATCCGCGAATCACTAAGGGTTGAGGTTCAGCAGGTTTTGACAACTCTATCCCTAAGAGAAGCAGAAGTCATTAAGCTTTATTTCGGGTTGGAAGGGCAATGCCTGACATTAGAAGAAATTGGCGAAAAATTTAATTTAACACGTGAAAGAGTAAGACAAATTAAGGAGAAAGCTATACGCAGATTGAGACACGCTAGCCGCTCAAAAGCTTTGAGAGCTTACCTTGGGTAGAAGAAGTCAGAAGACTGAAGTCAGAATTTTATAAATGTAGAATGTAGAATGTAAAATGTAAAATGTAAAATGTAACTGACTGCTGACTACATACCGAAGAACAGAAAGACGGAATGACCGAAAGACGGAAGGAAAAAATATCCCGCAGGGATTGAATTTTGGTAGCAAAATGAAGGACAATCTAACCTTTTCCCGCAGGGAATAAATTATTTCACGAAATAGATATAAATGTATAAAATTATAAGAAAAGCCGTCCCGATGAAGAGACGGCTTTTGAATTTTTTTCACGGCTCAAACGTTAACTGCCTGACTATTTTACCGTCTATTGTAATTTCCCATAAAAATGAATAATCATCACCGTCTTTGTGCATAGATACGGCTAATGTCTTATTTGTAATAAATTCAGCATCAAGGGCACTGTGCAACGCATACATACAAAAATTCTTGCGAAGATTTATTATTGACACCTGCATTGTATCCTGATTTTCATTTAGAAACTTTTCTGCATCGCCTATCCATATTTCATGAAATCTGTATTCTTCTTCTAAAGGGGTTACACCAGGTTGCGAAGGACGAGTTGAAACAGCAATAAGCTTACCATCAGGTGAAAAACTTATTTTATTTATGGATGCATATTTTTCATTAAAAATAAGTGGTTTCCCGTTTAAGAAATAAACTCCCTGCCCACTTTTAAATTCTGCTGTTATAATTTTTCTTTGGTCGTGACTATAATAGATGAAATTTTCAAAAACGCTATTAATAAAAGAATCTTTTTGTGGTATATAAATTCTTGGACCCCAAAAAAGCAAGGAATCTAAATTATTATTGGAACCAACAAGCCAGATGGGAGCACCAAAATCACCCCCTGCTTTCCCAAAAATATTTGGTGTAACTTTTTTAAATTCCGAACCATCGAGAGATAAAATATATAGATTTTGACCATAAACATAACGCTTTCCATCTAAATTTGTATCTGTCGATGTTGAGGCATGTATCAATAAGCGGTTGTTATCATAAGGACACCAAGTAGGATTATTGACTCCGATCAATAAAACGTTTGATGGCAGTTTACTTTCAATATCAATAACCTGTACATCGCCTGATTTGAGGTCACAAACCTCGAGACGGGCGCCGTCTCCCAATACAAATGCAAGTTTTTTCAGGTCATAAGAAACTGTTTGTTCACGGTGCGGCACAGGTACATTAGCCCATCCTTCCCATCCGATTTCAGGCAAAGAGCATGGAGATTTATCTGTTGGCTTGTTTGTCTCAGTACAACCGTAAATTAATATTAAAATAATCAAATTTACTATTAATGATTTCATATTATTTCCTGATTCTATTCAACTTTAATAAATGTATTGCAAAATACTTTTTCATTTATTGTTATTTTGCAAAGATAAGGACCGGATAATAAGTTTAGTGATTTGATATAAATATTATTTAATCCGGGTAAATATTTATCTGAACCGGTTTCATATTCTAAGTTACCTAACATATTATAAATACCTATCTTAATATCCGAAGGATTATCCAATTGAAAACCGATATTAATGAAATCCGATGCCGGATTTGGATAAAGTGACAGACTATATAGATTATTCTGCCTCCAGTATTCAACATTCTGAGGTTTCCTGATACCAAATACGGAAATATGGAAAATTAATTCGTCATCAACAGGAGCGTACATAATATGATTATCTTTAAAATCACAAACATCGTATTGATAGGTAACTACATCCACATCTAAGCTGTGGCTGTGGATTATTCCAGATGTCTTACCATTTCCACCGGTTCCGGAGGTTACCTTTGTATAACGAATTTGATAATTTCGATCTGCTTTATCAAAACCACCTGAAGTCCCGGGACCTCTCCTTCCCCAAATATAAAGAGGATGCTCAACAACATCTACATTCCACCAATCAGGTAAATTAATAGTTGTTGATACTTCTCTTTGGCTAACCCTGTACATACCTTGCCCAATACCTTCTTCGTCATCAAAATAATTGTTAGGAACTGATTTTAAATTACCCTCATTTAAGAATACAAATAATCTCTTTGCGTCCCAATCTGTAGTGTTATAACTTCCGTCAGAACTTATATGCGTTACTGTATAACCATCATTTATCATATTGTATATCTTGTCTGCCTGTAAATGTCCCCATCCTGTTTTATTATCATATCCAATTTCATAATCCGGATGTTGTAGATTAGGCAATCTATCCTCGGCTGAAGCTTTTACCATACCTTCATAATCCTCTGGCTCTAAATCATTCCAGTTTTTATCAAAAGCAGTTGACCTCAACAAAGCGATTACTCCGGTAACATGTGGCGCTGCGGCAGATGTACCACTGAAACATTTATATCCTCCTTCGTATTTTGTACTGTGAACAATTCTCAATATTTCAGGATATTCCGGCTTACAAGCTCCACCGGGAGCGATTAAA
>CAZEHW010000134.1:0-9418 GCA_964511865.1 uncultured Hyphomicrobiales bacterium
TATTTTATGGTTTCATTCCATTTCTTCTTTGGGAAATATTCTCTGTAATATATTACGGTTTCCCATTTCCAAATACATACTATGCAAAGTTGTATACAGGTATACCAATGAGCGAATATATTTCACAGGGATTTCAATATTATTATGCTCTATTTAATTTTGACCCGCTTACATTATTTCTTATCATACTTGGTTTGTCATTTTCAATATACATGATTATCATAAGAAAAGATTATATTAAGGAATTTATCCTTTTTCTTGGAGTATTTCTTTATCTAATATATATATTAAGGATTGGTGGAGATTTTATGTGTGGAAGGTTTTTTGCCGTACCATTATTTTTAATCGTTTCTGTTTTAACCCAGATAGATTATAGTAAATTCAAAATCAATGACAAAATAATTTATGCTATCATGATTTTCCTTATAGTTTTTATGTTTATCTTTACAAAAGAACCTTCAATTCTAACAACAAAAAATTATAGTTCTGAGTTTACAAAATTTAATATTAACAATAAACAATTGTGGGAAAGACTTTTTAAAGCAACAGGAGTTGCCGATGAGAAAAAATTCTATTATTCAAAAACCGGACTTCTACCCGTAATTTATAGTGGGGAATCAAAGCCAACGATAATTGAGATTAACCAGGCATTAGAATCAAAAAGAAGTACATATAAAACATTAATCAGAAATTTTATAGGATTTTTTGGATTTTATGCCGGAACCAATATTCATATTATTGATAATTTAGCTTTAACAGACCCACTTCTATCAAGACTAAAATATTCAAAAGACCCGGATTGGACTTACAGTAAATGGCGAATAGGTCATTTTCTACGCAGAATTCCTTTGGGATACCTTGAAACTTTAGAGTCCGGTCAAAATCAAATTGTGAATACACAATTGAAAGAATACTATGAAAAATTGAAAATTGTAACGCAATCAAGCATTTTCAGTTCGGATAGGTTCTTTGAAATATTGAAAATAAATACCGGATATTACGATGATTTGTTGATTGACAACTATCTTGATAATGATAAACCAAAGATTTTTTCCGGAGATTATGAATCCATAAGAGTTTATACTTTTAGAATGGGAAATTATTACTTTGACAGGAATGAAAGAGAAGAAGCAATAAGATATTATAAATTATTTTTATCCTTGAAAATATCTGAAAAAGAAACTGTTTCAGGTGCAAATTTATACAAAAAAATTGGTCTTTTATACTATGAATTAAATGAATTAGACAGTGCTTCGAAATATGTAAGAGAAGGACTAAAGTATAATCAGGGAAAGAATATGTTTATAATGCAAACAGTATTTCTTTCACAAATTTATATTAAAAAAGGGGACATTCAAAAAGCTATAGACATTTTAGAAAAAATACTGTCATATGACCCAAACAATAGAACAGTACTTAACTATCTTGCAATGTATTATTGTGAATTTGAGAAATTTGAAAATGCTGTGTCTATTTGGAAGAAAATGGTGATTAACCAACCTAATGATATTCAGCCATATTATAATTTATTCACATATTATTATAGAAATAGAAATTATGATTCAGCCGCTTATTACGCATTTAAAACAGTTGAGAAAGGTGGAAGAGTTCCGCCTGAAGCGTTAGAAATTCTACAAAAATACATGCATTGAAATAAATATTGACAATTTAATAAATCGGAATTATAAATGGCTAAGCAAAAAAAAATAGTTGAAAAAACAATTTCAGAACCAGTTTACTTGAAATATGTTTTATATGCTCTTTTAACTCTGTTTGTCTATGTTTGGATTGTTAATGCATGGGTAGGCGATGATGCTTATATCACTTTCAGAACGGTTGACAATTTTGTAAACGGATATGGTTTGACATGGAATACAAGCGAAAGGGTTCAGGCATATACTCACCCACTTTGGATGTTCATTCACAGCTTCTTTTATGCAATAACAGGAAATATATATTATACAACAATGTTCCTGTCATTTGCTTTTTCTTTTGCGGCAGTATGGCTATTGGTTTATAAAATTGCAAATAACAAATTGCTTGCTGTTGCAGGATTGACTACATTAATAATTTCAAAGACATTTATTGATTACACAAGTTCAGGACTTGAAAATCCCCTGTCATATTTTCTAATAGCATTATTTTTAATTTTTTATTTCAAAGATGATGATATAAAGAACAAGCTCTTTAAACTGTCTTTAATAACAGCACTCATCATGCTGAACAGGTTGGATTTGGTTTTACTCTTTCTCCCGGCTCTTATTTACTTAATTGCAAAAAATTGGAAAGCAAGACATTTATTATATGTATTTTATGGTTTCATTCCATTTCTTCTTTGGGAAATATTCTCTGTAATATATTATGGTTTCCCATTTCCGAATACATATTATGCAAAGTTGAATACGGGTATTTCATTTGGTGAATATTTCTCTCAAGGATTAAGCTATTATGCCAATTTGTTTAATAATGACCTAATGTCAGGCGTAGTTATTCTTGTTGGGATTGTTGGCATTGTAATATATTCTATTAAAGAGAAAACTGCGAATATATATCTGCCTCTCGTTTTGGGAATTTCTTTATATCTACTTTATATTCTTCGGATTGGTGGAGATTTTATGAGTGGCAGATTTTTCACGGGTTCGTTTTTGATGGTAGTAGCTATTCTTACGAATATCAAAGTTAAATATAAGAGAGAAAAATTAGTTTATGCAATACCAATTATATTAATTATACTAACTTGCTTTACATCTTATCATCCGGTAATTACATCTTCGGGACACGGTTCAAAAAATGGTAAGCCCTACACTCCGCAAGAAGCAGAAATATTTTTCCGAGATATGAATCATATCAATGACGAACGAGGTATTTTCTATCCATATTCTGCTTTAATAAAACTTATTTTTAGTGAAATATCTGGACCTACTTGTGTTACTGTTGAGCAAGGTAAAATAACCAGACAATCAAATTATAAAATAATATCGCATTATATGATTGGAATGCTCGGATTCTATGCAGGTCCTAAAATCCATATCATAGATTATCTTGCATTAGCAGAACCATTTCTTTCAAAGCTATATGCAAGTAAAAATCCTGATTGGAAAGGTAACTGGAGAATTGGACATTTTTACAGAAAAATTCCTGTCGGTTATATTGAAACTATCGAGTCGGGAATAAATCAAATTGAAAATCCTAAACTTAAAAAGTATTACGAAAAATTGAATATTGTAACACAATCCGGTATTTTTAATTCAGAAAGATTTTCAGAAATATGGAAATTTAATACAGGATATTATGATGATTTGTTAGTTGATAATTATAAAGAGAATGACGAACCAAAACTATTTTCGGGTGATAATGAATCAATCAGAATTTATAACTTAAGAATGGGGAATTATTATTATCTAAAATTCCAAGATAGAATTGCATTGAATTATTACTTAACTATACTCAATAATGAAAAATGGATTCAATATCGTGATATTCGTGGTGAACTCTATGAGAAAGCAACTAAAATATATACAGATTTAAAAAAACCTGACAGTGCTTTATATTTTGCTCAAAAGGGTCTTCAATATGCACAAAACAGAGAGAGAGGAATATATTTTACAAATTTTATTTATAAACATTACAAAAGAGAAAATAATCCTGGCAAAGCCCTTGAAGTTTTGGAATATTTTCTTCATTATTACCCTGATGATATAACAATTTTAAAATTCAAAGCAGATTTATTTGTTTCTTATGGACAATTCGAGAGATGTTCAGTTATTTGGAAAAGACTTATCGAGCTTAATCCTGAAGATGGAAATGCATATTACAATCTTTTTACATATTATTATAAAAGAAAAGAATATGATTTTGCTGCATACTATGCCTTCGAATCAGAAATGAGGGGAGAAAAAGTAGAACCTCATTTACTGGAGTTTCTTAAAAAATACAAAAAATGATAAAAGGGTGCTTAAGTAACTTTAGCACCCTTAAATATAATTTTAGTTTCAAACCAAAATCTCCACTACATAAGCACCAAACATAAGTATTCCCGTTACAGATGTTAAAGCAATTGCCTTAGACATTGCAGGTGTATAATTATTCGTATCCTCGAACTTGCTCGTTGCTTTCACAACCTGAAAACTCAACGGAAGCGGAATCAGAGCTATCAATGTCCAAAACGGGAACATTTTAAATACCACTCCTGCTATAATAACAATGTAAGCAAAATATGATACAATTCTCAACAATTTAACTGCATTCGCCTGCCCAAAACGTACCGGAATAGCTTTTTTATTGGATTCAATATCATCAAGATAATCAAATGTATTGCTGACCAAGCCGACATTCATAGTGAAAATTCCTAATGGAATTCCTGCTATTAATGGCTCCCACTGCATATTTCCTGTAAGAACATAAAATACTCCGAAAACGATTAGCGGACCAAAAGCTACAAATAGCATTGTTTCCCCAAGTCCTCTGTAATTCAGTTTCAAAGGTGGCGATGTATAAAACAGCACAATGAAAGTACCGATCAGTGTCATAACAATAACAGGTGTCCCAACAGTTAGAAGCAGATAGATACCGCATGCAAGTGCTATACCAAGACATAGCAGAAATGCGAACATAACCTGACCCATCGTAACTTTTTGGTCTATTAACGGACTGTCATGAAACTGCTTCTCCTTGTTGCCGAGATTACCCGTTTTGTAGTCAAAGTAATCGTCAATGAAATCTGCAGCTGAATGAGCCATAACTATACCGACAGTTACTGTGATGAAAATCATCCAGTCGAATGAACCGGATGCATAAGCCATTGCACCGCCAAGCAGACAAGGTATGAAACTTACGACAAGAAACGGTGCCCTTGCCGCTTTGAACCAAACTTTAAGCCAATTTATCATAATATAATTCCTTTCCATAAAATAAAACTAAGTGAAATTAAAATTCCTGTTATTATTAATGCCCCAAGAGACATTACTACTGCATTTAAATAATCTGTAACATTACTGCGGTTATTCTTTATTGTTTTTATTATCAGATATGAGAATAAAACTGAAGAGATTGCAGTCAATCCAAGAGGAGGGAGCAAATGCATCAATTGCAATATTATTATTGATAGATAAGCTAATCCTGTCAAAATATAAATAATATTTCTTCGCAGGTTCATTACAATTTCATTATCTCCATCCTTGACCACTTCAAACTTTGCTCCCTTCAGATATGCAACAATTGTTACAAAAAATCCAATGGGGAGTGAAGCATAAAGTGCAGTCATCGAAAACTCTCCTGTCAGTACAAAAACACCGCTTATCACACATAATGGTCCAAAAGTAATGAAAATCACAATCTCTTTAAAACCTTTCAACATTAATGGTGTAAAGAAAACTGCAATCAATCCGCCGGCAACAGCAAACCAAATTATTGTCGTTCCCAATTGAAAGAAAAAGTAAACCCCAATGGCAACATCTATTACCAGACAAACTATTCCGGCAATCAATGAATGTTCGGGATGAAGTACCGAACCGACAAAAAGCGGCTTCCATCCTGCAAATATCTTAGTATGAGAGTCCCTGCTGTCTGTGTGGAAATGCGTGAAATAATAATAAAGGTAATCCCCGCCTGCCTGTCCTGTAAACAAAGCTATTGTCAATAAAACGAAAGGCATCCATGCAAAACTGCCTTCATAATACGCTATTGCCCCTGATAAAATTGATGGTATCAAAGACGCTGAAAAGAGCATGAATTTAATTAACAAAATTGCCTTTGCCTTTTCGCTGTCACCGGGCAAGTGCTGAGAATAATTATAAGTTGTATCTATCATTTATTTTTTTGATTATTTCATATTCAACGGCAACAAAAATACGGAAAAAAGGGTAAATAGAGAAAAAGTGAAAATGCGAAACAGCGAAACGTGAAACCAAAACCAATGTCTGAACCATTGATTAAGCTGATTAAAATGATTTTTCTGATTGCTTCGTTGGGTTGCATTTTTTCACCAGGAGGTGAAATTTAGGCAATTTGTAATACTTTATCATTCAAGGAATTATCGGGTTGTAAAAATTTAGTTTCACCAATTTCACCGCATTTTTGAGTTTTTGTTTTTTCGTTTTCGGTTGTCCGAACTGTGATTCTTGTGATTTATTTGATTATTATGATTTTTACGTGAAACGTGAAAACGTGAGAACGTGAGAACGTGAAAGCGAAAACATGAAAGGCAGTTACACAGAGTTCCACTGAGAATTCATAGAGTTCCACAGAGAATTTACCGAACAATTAATTTGCAAAGAACGAGACGGACGAAATTACGAAGTGGGAAGTAAACGTAATTTATTTTAATTTGAAAGGGTTTTAATTCGTGAAACAGTGAAACGTGAAACGTGAAACGTGAAACGTGAAACGTGAAACGTAAGAATTTAAACGCAAAGGGAGCGAAGTTTACGCAGAGTATCGCAAAGTTTTTTTTTTAGACTGCTGACGGAAGAAGAATTTCACGCAAAGACACAAAGTGGTAAAGACACAAAGTACTCGTTGTAATCCCCTCTTGAGAGGGGTAGGTGTGTGTTCTTCATTCTTTATATTATCTATACACCATCAGATTTTTTATTGCAATTTCATTGTTTAAAAACACTCTAACAAAATAAGTTCCGTTTTGCAGTTCACTAATATTCAATTTAAAATTCTCTGAGTGATTATTTTCATACGACAATACTTTTTCTCCGAGCAAATTATAAATCTCAATCTTACTGATTGGTATATTTATCTGGCTTTCTATGTTTAGAAAATCGCTTGAAGGATTTGGATAAATGCTAATCATATCATTAGTAGTTTTATTCCTTTTTTCCTCTACTGAGACTATAGGAGTACCTCGAAGGTAAGGATAGCCATCATTAATATTCGGGTCAATAGCCCAGATATTATCGAAATCCCAGTTTACAAATGTACTTTGTGTTTTCATTTCAGTTGTGGTTTTGCCTTCTCCGCCTTTACTAGAACTCATACCTGAAACTTCTTTATCCCAATAACAAAATAATATGCTATCCATTGAATTATATCTTGCCCAACTACAAAATCCACCAACTACTTCTGCACCAGAAATATGTCCTGCAAAATAACAATTTCTAATTGATCTATAAAATTTGGGAGGTTCATATGTTCCACAAAAACCTGCAATATATTCTATTCTACCCCTCACATCATTTATGGCATAACAATCTGAAATCTTTCCGGAATTGTTTTTTCCACAAAATCCACCAACATAACTCCAACTATCAACCATTCCGTAGCTGTAACAACTATTAATTTCACCATTATTATAACCGCAGAATCCTCCAAAATTTTTACTCTCAATTGAACATATCTTTGGTTTAGCAATATTGACATTAACACCACATTGATAAATATACATATTTGATGCTTCATTATCAGGCCTATCACTTGTTATACTACCAATAAAACCTCCAACATAACTACAACCATATACAACTCCGGTGCATGTACATTTTGTAATCTTTACGATTACATTATATTCATGTTCGAAAATTATTCCACAAAAAATACCAACATGGCTTTGACCATGAACTTCTGAATTTTGAATAATCAAATTTCTGACATTTCCATTATTAGAAATGCTTCCAAAAAAACCAATATAATTTTCAGATGCACGATTAATATATAAATTTTTAATTTTTTTAGATTTACCATAAAATGAACCTGTATAACCCTTATCGGGATTCGGATTATTAAGATTGTAGATACCTATCGGCTTAAATCCCATCGCAGAATCAGGTGTATTTGTGTCATTGTCATGGTCGCCTACATTCCAATTTCTTGTGTCGCTTGCATCAATGTCATTATCGAGCTCGAAATTCCATGACCAACTGCTGTCGTTTTCGCTAATCCAACGGAGATGTTCTAATGTAGAGACATTGCGATAGCCGTTGCCGTCAGTGTCGGTTGGCTCTATCTGTGCATTTAAGTGCAGGTAACAAAATATATTTATAATAAAAAAAGTTAAAATGAATCGCATAGCTTCACCCACTTATTTTCAATACTAAAACTTAACTCTGATTAAATTACATAAAATTCCATAAAATGTAAAATTTTTACAACAAAATAATTTTTATTTCGTATTATTGTATAGCATTTAGTTGGAAGTGATTTTAATATGTGTAAAAAAGAAAACATAAAAAGACAAATAATTCTGTACAGCGTAATTCTCTCAATTACTCTACTATCAACTATTCGCTGGTCTTATTCTTCCTTGTCTGAAGAGGAAATCAAAGCAAAATATAAATTCTTTCAACCTGTTATTGATAAGCTCATATCTGATGACATTGATTCTTCGTTTATTTATGCACTTCTTTCAGACCCGAATACAAAATTCAATGAAAAATATGTCAAAATCAATGTAACCGGATATCTTAAAAAACCTGATTATTCCGGCTTTTATAACGACAATTCTTTAAATAAATCTCTTGAGTTTCTTAATAATAATCTTGATAAATTAATTGCTTGTGAAGAAAAATATAATGTTGCCAAAGAAGTAATTACTGCTATAATATGGGTTGAAACAAAGCATGGTGACTATCTTGGCAACGACCACATACCAAGTGTTTACCTAAGCACAGCTCTGGCATCGCAGGAAGAATATATTGATTTGAACAAAAAGACAATGCGTAAAGATTTCACCGGAACTGACTCAGAACTTGTTGAACTGGATAGAAAAATTGAGAAAAGAGCAGTGAAAAAAGCAAAATGGGCTTTGAATGAACTGAAAAGTTTGCACAAAATTCACAGCAAAGGAAAAATTGATATTCTTGCCCTTCGTGGCTCATGGGCGGGAGCATTCGGTTTATCTCAATTTTTGCCTTCGAGCTATTTGCGTTGTGCTGTTGACGGTAACGGAGACAACATTATAGATTTATTTACCGTTGAAGATGCAATTTATAGTGTAGCTAATTACCTGAAAATGGCAGGTTGGAAATCTAACACAAGAAGTCAGGAAAAAGCTGTTTACTCTTACAACAACAGCAACGATTATGTTAATGCCGTTTTGAAATTAACTCAAAAAATTAAATCTGCAGAAAAAAGTAATTCGGAATAAAATTTCTAATACCAGCGCATCTGTTCCTGAAAATATGTGATATACCAGTTGTCACTTATCTTGGATGCATTAAAGCTGACTTCTGTGATATAATCAAAATTGACTATAATTTTATGATTAGTTTCTGATAAGGTATCAGTTTTAAAATTTGTAATTGTTTTATGTCCTATTATCCTTGCAAGACGTTCCATCTCATCAAACAACTCATATTTTTCTATTGCAAGGTAAAAGTCGCCTGATGGCAGTGAAAGCACTTCGGTAGATCCTTTAACATTGTTACTGTCAAGCTCTTCATTGATAAGTTAGAACACACCAATAGATGACTGC
>CAZEHW010000135.1:0-8100 GCA_964511865.1 uncultured Hyphomicrobiales bacterium
GATAGGCATGGTGTTTACTTTCATAATATTTCTAAAGATTCAGCTGAACAAATAAGTAATGAGTTAATCGGTTTGACAATTACTGATGTCGAAACAAACAGTTTAATAAATCCTGCAATTTGTCTTATTGGGACAAAAGAAGGTGAACTTTATTATGGATATTTTCCAGATCCTCCTGATAATGTTGCTCAAAACTCAGAAAACAATTTGTATTTAAAATTCTCCCCGCAACCCGCAAGCACAAAAGCACGGCTGAGTTTTACTTTGCCGATGGAATCAAGAGTTTCAGTGAAGATTTATAATACATTAGGTATCGAACAATTCTCTATTGCAGATGGTTTCTTTTCAGAAGGAGAAAACTCAATTCCGATTAATGTATCGGGTTTAGCAGATGGTATGTATTTTGTAGCGATTCAATATGACGGCAAGACTGTAGTGGAGAAGCTGGTGGTGAGGAGATGAATGCTAATTAGAAATCAATGAAATATTTTCTGTATTTATCGTTTATATAAATAATATTTGTATTGTTTAAATGATAGGATAAAATCAATGACAAAAGAGTTTCAAGTATTAATAGATAGAGATGAAGACGGCTACTGTGTTGCAGAAGTTCCTGCTTTATTTTTTAAAAATTATTGATCATTAGCAATTATTGTAAATCAAAATTTATCAAAATTTAATATTCGAGAAGCTCAAATAATAAAAATGAATAGTCAGGATTATGTAATATTTTCTAATATCAACAACTCAAAAGTTATTTGTAACACATGATATTGGTTTACCTTGGAAAGAAATATTAACTGAAAAATACAATGTTTTCTTAAAAAAACAAAATTACTATGATAATAATTTTTCAATATTTGATAATTTTCTAAATTGTTATTTGATACTAAGTAAAAATATGTTTTTTTAATTTGAAAAGAATTTTATAATTTAGAACTTAGCGGCAAGACAATAATTGAAAAATATCTGATTTTTATTAAAATAAAACTATTAAAGTAATTCGATTTTAATACAATAATTACTCAACATATAATTGCGGATAAAAATTAACTTAAGTTTATTCTATTTAATTATTTACATTTTATTGTAATTTACTTATTACTTGACCTAACAATTTGATTATTAACATTAGAAAGAATAGAATTATGGCACGACCATCAAAAATTAAGCAGGCAGTGAAAACCGCATTAGTTGATTATTTGGGATTAACCGAAGATGAAACATTGCTGGTAATTACTGACGAAAATTTAAGGGAAATAGGTATGGAGATTTACGAAACCAGCAAAACTCTATGTTCGGAATCAATCTATTTGGAAATGTCTGCCAGACAAGTCAACGGTCAAGAACCACCTGATGCTGTTGCAGAAATTATGAAATGTGTGGATGCTGTTATTTCTCCAACTACCAAATCTTTAACACATACCAAGTCTAAAAGAGAAGCTTCAAAACTTGGTGTTAGGATTGCTACAATGCCAGGGATTACAAAAGACACTCTCATCCGTTGTTTGAGTGCAGACCCGGAAAAAATTCTTGAAATAACTGACAAGGTATATCAAAGAATGAGGGGAGTAAATTTGGTTCGCGTTAAATCTGAATTAGGGACTGATATTACTTTACCTATTCGAAGAAGAAGAATAATTTCCAGTACCGGTATTTTGAAGAATATAGGAGAAAGCGGCAACCTTCCATCCGGTGAAGTATTTGTTGCTCCTACTGAAGACGAGACAAATGGAACTGTTGTTTTTGACGGCTCAATAGGCGGTATAGGTTTACTTTCCGAACCGGTCAGAGTTGAAATTGTAGCCGGTTACATTAAAAAAATCAGTGGCGGGAAAGAAGCACAGTTATTTGAAGAAATGCTAAAGAGCGTTCATAACGAAAAAGCTTTTGCAGTTGCTGAATTTGGGATGGGCACTAATTATCAAGCAATATTAACCGGCGATATATTGGAAGACGAAAAAATACTTGGAACAATACATATCGCATTCGGTAACAATCTGACTATGGGCGGTAAGTTAAAAGTCGCAAGTCATGTTGACGGTCTGGTTATGAAACCTGATGTATATTTTGATAAAGAAAAAGTTATGAGTCAGGGAAAACTGCTTATTAAATAAAGAAAGTGAGTGTTATTATGCCTGAAACAATATTTTCAAAAATAATACGAAAAGAGATACCTGCAGATATAGTCTTTGAAGATGATGATGTTCTTGCTTTTAAGGATATTAATCCACAGGCACCTCATCATGTCTTGATTATTCCCAAAAAAGCAATTCCAACTATAAATGATATTCTTGAAAATGATGAAAAACTAATTGGGAAACTTATAACAACTGCAAAGAATATTGCCGATGAATTAGGTATATCCGAATCAGGTTACCGTCTGGTTCTTAACTGCAATCCTGATGGCGGTCAGGAAGTTTATCACTTACATTTACATTTACTTGGCGGCAGGCAGATGCATTGGCCCCCGGGATAATTAATTACTAATTAATAATTACTAATTAACGGATAACGAAAATGAAAATAAATTCCAAAGATATTATAGAACAAGCAATCAACTCGGTTGACGAAGCAATCAAATCGCTGGAAATATTGAGAAGTAAATTCGATAAGAAATTTATCGAAGCTGTTAAGATTATTATAAATTCTAAAAAGGTTTTTGTTTCAGGTGTAGGTAAGTCAGGTCTTATAGCAAAAAAGATTGCCGCTACGTTCACAAGCATTGGTACACCGTCATTCTTCCTTCATCCCGTCGAAGCTTTACACGGAGATATTGGGATGGTTGCCAAAGGAGATGTTATTATTCTGCTTTCAAAAAGCGGAACTACCGAAGAGATAGTGAAAATATTCCCTTACTTGAGAAAACGCAATGTTAAAATTATCGCTATTGTGTCCAATACTCAATCCTTTCTTGGAAATAATGCGGATATTGTTTTGGAAGGATTCATCGAAAGAGAATCATGCCCTCATAACATTGCTCCAACCACCAGTTCTTTAGTTGCTCTTGCCATAGGTGATGCTCTTGCTGTTGCTGTAATGAAAACAAGAGGAATGAGTATCGAAGATTTTTCACAGAACCATCCCTTAGGTCAAATTGGGAAGAATCTTACTATGACTGTTGGAGACATAATGCACAAAGGAAAAGCTCTGCCATTGGTAAATTTTGCCTCAAGTATGAGGGATGCTTTGATCGAAATTACAGACAAATCACTTGGTTGTGTTTGCGTCATTGACAAAAGCGGAATGTTAAAAGGAATAATAACTGATGGTGACATACGCAGACTGCTACACAAAACTGATAATGTTCACGGACTGAAAGCTAAAGACATTATGACTGCAAAACCAATATCGGTTCACAAGGAAACCATTTTAGGTGAAGCTTTGTCAATCATGGAAAACAGAGCAAGTCAAATCAACGTTTTACCTGTCGTAAATTCAAGCGGAAAATGTATTGGAGTTATACGTCTGCACGATATTGTTAGAAGTGGATTATAATAACAATTTAAAACGGTAAAGTTATATCCAGATACCAGTTGAATCTGCCTGTTGCAATTGGTCCACAACCCCATACTGCTCCTGCCCCGAAATAAAATATATTGCTTATAAACGTAGGTATTCTTTCGAATCCGAAGCCGGCTTCGGAATACCATTCTTTTGAGTTGAAAGCAGTCTCGTATTTGCCGGCTGATGCTCTTGCTATCAAATCGAGTCCTCTTCCTTCATAAAGCGGAAGTCCAAGCCATCGCCACCAAATATCTGTGAAATTGTATTTTATGTGTCCTGTGAATGCACTTTTTTCTTCGTAAACAGATAAAGGCATTGTGCAAAAATTTCCGAATTTGGAAATGAACATCATCGAACTTCTTGGCTTCAATTGCTCATGCATAGGAAGGTTGTGACCAATACCATAATCGAGGAACAATTCAAGTTTCAGTGGATTATATCCTGTATGGAATGTCGGTGTTTCAAATTCCATGCTTAAATAGTGCCTGTTATAACTTTCCGAATATCCAACTTCGGAACCATACATTAAGTTATATTTTAAGCTCAACTGAAAACCTTTGTAGAAGGAAATTATATTATGCACAGGCAGAGTTAAACCTAAGCGATAGTCTAAAAAATTTCCATTGTCAATATCGGGATTTAGCCGCCAATCCTTCTTTGTAAAAATTGACCGGTCTGTATTTTTTTCGAGTGAAAAGCATCGTTTGTTTTCAACTGAATAATATGCTGAAAAATATTTTGTCGGGACTGTCAGTACCATATTCCATCCCTCCTTCTTGAAAAAGTCATAATTGTCATGATGAAACAAAGCCGCAAAAGCTGTGTTCAACAGCAAAGGAAAATTAGTATAATACCCTATAGTTTCATGTTCTGAAAACAATTTTCCCGATAAATAGATGTATCTCTCAAACAACTTAACAGGCACAGATAAATTAATTGCCCCGATTGGTTTTTGCAATCCGAAACTAAAGGCAGTGTATCCTGATAAAGTATAAATGTCATAACGAAACCATGGTGATAATCCTAACGATACAGAGGTTACCCGATTGAAATCCAAATATGGTGAAAGTAATTTATAATGGAATTTTGAAGAATCTTTTGCTAATGTATCAGCTACGGCAACAAGACTGTCAACTTTTACGTACATCAACTTTTCCCTTTCAGAAATATCCCTGAGCGAATTCTTCTCCCAGTATTCTATCTTGGATGAATCTGCCAGTGGAGCAACTGCCAGCTTCTTCACATTCTCAAGATAAATTGAATCGGGAAGGGGCACATTAACTTCCATTTCGCTGTAAATACTGCTCGCTTTTACATCGAGCTTCACATCAATTAGACCTTTGATAATATCAACTCTTGCTTTCCCGGTTATTTCCAAAAGTGAGGGATGCCACATATTCTCATTTACCTCCTCAAACTTTTGGATAACATGCAAACTATCCATGAATGCGATAGCAGTGGATTCACTTGGTTCAAGGTCAAGCTCGATTAAGTTATATGTACCTTCGACAATTTTTATCAAACCTTTGAACAATGGGAATATATCAGTCTTTGGCATTACCTCAATCTCATAAATATATCTGTTATCCAGAATATTCTTTCTCAGGATTTTATAATTATAGTAATCGAGAGCATCTTTGCTAAGCGGTGTAACAAAGTTTACATTGATAAAATCAACTTCATCCTTGTATAAATTGAAAAAATTCCCAATAGCCATTACATTATCATTCGGCTTTATGTTTGCAGTTTGCCGTCTTTGTATTATCTCTTTGAAATTAACATTTTTTTCGTAGTCGGAATACATACGTGTAAAAGTTTCGAGAACGAACATCTTGTACTGTTCAGGTGCTTTTTTATTAAAGTTAGTACCTATTGAAATACTGTTCCCGCTGGCTCCTCCAAAGATATTACCGTCAAGTTCCATAACGACTTTTGAATAAAGCAAACCCTTAAAAGTTGAAATTTTCTTTTGGTTTTCCTGTTTTCTTTCGATAGCTCTTTTGATTACTTCTGTAGGTTCGATATTTCCAAGGACGGTAGCTTCTTTAAGTTTAACTGATGAAGCAACAAGTTTCACCATGATTGTATCAGTTTTTTCATCAACATCTATAAACTGAGATTCATAACCTATAGACATTATCTTCAGTTGATTTTTCCCGGTGAGAAAAGGAATTTTAAATTTACCTCTTGTAGAAGAATAAGTACCCTTGTTGGTACCAACAACTTTGATAGTAGCACCGGTGATTGCTTCACCGTTATCCTTGTCGCTAATTTCACCAAAGACAGAATAGGTTTCATTCTTTGTCTGAGAAAATGCTATGTTGAAATTGGTTACTATAAATAGTAAGACAACAAAAGCTTTAATGATTTTTTCCATATTCAATTGTTGAGTAAACTAAAATAATTTTAATATCTTTACAAAAATATGAAAAATCGTCAAACTATTATGAGACTAATTTTTGAATAAAATTTATTCATAATATAAACTTCATTATAATAATGGAAAAAACAACTTTAAATAGAAATGACATTGAGTTAATGGCTCCCGTCGGTTCTTATGAATCTTTGATGGCGGCTATTAATGCTAAAGCCGATTCGGTGTATTTCGGTGCAGGAAATCTGAATATGAGAGCCCGTTCCTCAGCAAACTTCAATATTGAAGATATTCATAAGATTTCGAAGATTTGCAGAGAGAATAATGTCAAATCCTATCTGACTCTCAATACAATTGTGTATGATGAGGAAACATTAAAGATTCAGGAAATTATGCAATCTGCAAAGGATGCTAAAATCTCTGCAATAATTGCTTCCGATATGGCAGTAATAAATTATTGTAAAGCAATCGGAATGGAAGTACATGCAAGTACTCAATTGAATGTCAGTAACATTGAATCGCTAAAGTTCTTTGCTGAATATTGCAATGTTATCGTTTTGGCAAGAGAACTGAATATGGAGCAGGTGAAAGACATATCAAAAGCCATAGATGAACAAAATATTATTTCACCCTCAGGTGAACCTGTCCGGCTTGAGATGTTTGTTCATGGAGCTTTATGTATGTCAATTTCGGGAAAATGTTATCTCAGTTTGCATGAACATAATTATTCGGCAAACCGTGGAGCATGTCTTCAAGCCTGCAGAAGAAGATATGAAGTTCGTGACAAGGAAACAGGTCTTGAGCTTGAGATAGATAATGAGTATATTATGTCACCAAAAGACCTGTGTACAATTACTTTTCTGGATAAAATCATTGATGCCGGAGTAAGAGTGTTAAAAATCGAAGGCAGAGGACGCTCACCCGAATACGTTAAAACAACCGTGGAATGTTACCATGAGGCTTTAAATCTAATTTCTGAAGGAAAATATACATTAGAAAAAGCATTGGCTCTTGAGGAAAGACTTAAGACAGTTTACAATCGTGGCTTTTGGGATGGATACTATTTGGGCAGACGGCTTGGTGAGTGGACAGACCGCTATGGTTCCAGTTCGACAAAAACAAAGGAATATGTTGGAAAAGTCACTCATTATTATCCAAACCAGGGAGTAGTTGCAGTTCTTGTAGAAAGCCAGGAGATAAACAATGGTCAGGAAATCTTAATCACAGGTCCGACAACCGGAGCTTATACTGCATTGATAGAAGAAATCAGAATTGATGACAAAAAAGTTGACTTTGCACAAAAAGCTGATGTCATTTCCTTCAAAGTAGGAACGAAGGTTAGACCGAATGATAAACTGTATAAGATTATTGATGCGGAGAGGTAGTGAATTTAATTATCTCAGGATACCTGCAAATCAATAAATTCAAACTTTTCTCCATCGAATAAACCCTTGTCGCTTAATTTTAATTTAGGGATAACAAGGAGTGCCATGAAAGAAAGTGTCATAAACGGAGCATTAAGTTTTGAACCCAGAGATTTCACTTTTTTATTAAGCTGTAAATATTTTTTAGCTACATTTTTTCCGTCTTCACCTGTCATCAAACCGGCTATAGGAAGAGGAAGTGTGTCAATATTATTTCCGTCAACAACTGCAAGCCCACCTTTATTTTCAATAATCGCATTGACTGCTTTGCATAAATCTTCATCAGTAGCTCCTACAGCAATAATATTATGAGAATCATGGGCAACACTGGAAGCAATTGCTCCTCTCTTAAGTCCAATATTTTTAATAAACCCAATTTCAGGTTTTGTGTTCTTATACCTGTTTACTACAGCAATTTTTAAGACATCATCATCAAAGTCTGAGATAATATTGCTACTTTGTATTTTGGGATTTACAATAAGTTCATTAGTTATAAGCTGTCCTTCAATTGCTTCAATTACTCTTATTTTACTTCCTTCATGGACAACAATAAAATCTTCAACAGATTTTATTTCTGCAATAAAATTATTAATATTTATAATATCTACTGAATCTATCAGTGTTATTCCTTTTTCAGCTACCTTTTCACCATTAATATAGGTTTCAAGAATGTTGAAATCTTTCAAGTTGTCAACCATAATAAAGTCTGCAGGATCTCCTATCCTAAGAAAGCCTACATCCAAATCATAGTGTTCAACCGTATTTTTTGAAGCAATTTTTAAGACATCAAAAATA
>CAZEHW010000135.1:8110-9363 GCA_964511865.1 uncultured Hyphomicrobiales bacterium
ACGGATTCAGTGCGTTACAACTAACTTAAAAAATATATCGTAATCAAGTTTTAAAGCTCTTTTTATCATAAGATTAATATGCCCTTCGACTAAATCATCAGGGTGCTTGTCATCACTACAAAACATAATCATATCAAGATGTGACTTAATTAAAGGATGAAGTGTGTCGAAGTTTTTTGCGGCACTTCCTTCTCTTATCAAAATTTTCATTCCTAATGAAATTTTCTCTAATGCTTCTTCAAGAAGAAAACATTCATGATCTGTATTGATACCAGCATCAATATATTTTTTTAAATCTTTACCTTTCAGACCCGGAGCGTGTCCGTCTATCTGTTTACCCTGTTTTCTTGCGATTGTAATCTTCTCCATAACATCAGGGAATTCATTTATTACCCCCGGGAAATTCATCATTTCACTTAGGTATTTTATTTCACTATTTGATAATAATTTTTGAATATTGTCAGAAGTAATTTTTGCTCCGGAAGATTCAAAATTTGTAGCAGGGACACATGATGGTGCTCCAAAATAAAATTTGAAAGGTACTTTTTTCCCATTTTCAATCATGAAGTTAATTCCATCAATACCCATTACATTTGCTATTTCGTGAGGGTCAGAAACAGATGCCACAGTACCATGAACAACAGCTAAACGTGCAAATTCAGAGGGAACCAGCATGGAGCTTTCAATGTGAATATGTGAGTCAATAAGTCCCGGACAAATGAATGGTGCTGAATCAATAATGTCTGAAAGTCGAATAATGTCTTTTATTATATTATTCTCAATAATCAGAGAAGCATAATAAATTTCATTTTTAAAAATATCAACTATATTTCCATTAATTGAAAAGTTGTTCATAGTAAACGTAAGATAATTTACATTTTATTTATCTCTATCATCCCTTTTTCTTCTTTTGTCAAATGATTTCCCATCTTTTTCATCATTTCTTCGCCGTTTATCATCTGAATTAAATCTACCTCTACCTGAATTAGAATTTCTACTATCTGATTTGAATTTCCCATCATCCCGTCTTGGTCTTCTATCATCTGATTTGAATTTTCCATCATCCCCCCGTCTTGGCCTTCTATCATCTGATTTGAATTTTCCATCATCATCCCGTCTTGGCCTTCTATCATCTGATTTGAATTTTCCATCATCCCGTCTTGGTCTTCTATCATCTGATTTGAATTTTCCATCATCTCGTCTTGGTCTTCTATCATCTGATTTGAATTTTCCATCATCCCCCCGTCTTGGCC
>CAZEHW010000136.1:0-9315 GCA_964511865.1 uncultured Hyphomicrobiales bacterium
GTTCATCACCCGTCAATAAATCATGTATAATAGCATTTCCATCATCATTAGTAACTATGTACTTTGAGTCCGGTGATATATCAATATGCTTGACTTCATGCGTCCACCGCTTCCAGACGGTGTCAATGTCGTTGGCGTGCAGGGGCAATTCGTGAATTGCCCCTACGAACAATGCGAAAAATATGAGGATTTTTATTTTCATGGTTTTATCATATTTTTATAAATTGTATTCATCATCTTCCCATTTCAAAGGATTGTTTTCAATGTATTGACGAATATCAAATAATTCTTTGTCATTTCGTATAATGTGTTCGTAATAATTACGTTGCCAGACGGAAATCCGGGTATATTTCGTAATATATTAATTCGTTTTGATGAATTCATTTTTAAAAATCCTACAATTTTTGGTAACAACATTTTTCGACGTTGTATGTGTAGGGGCAATTCATGAATTGCCCCTACATTATTCGTTTTATCAATTTCATCAATTACAACAATAAAATGAACATGATTTGGCATTATACAATAATAATCCAATTTTACATTTTTGTATTTGGCTTCAATTGCATGTAAATATTCATCAACAATTTTACCAAATTCATTCAAATTCATTCTTCCTTGCCGGATTTTTCCGAAAATATGATTTTTTTCATTTGTGCAAATTGTAACAAAATAATAATTTGGTTTTGAATAATCATATTCCTTAATCCTTATTGATTTTCTATTATGTTTGATGAAATCATTCATTTTTATCGGGTGTTTGCCGTAGGGGCAATTCATGAATTGCCCCTACAATATCTATAATTTATCCGCTATCGCCTGGGCGATTTCATAGGTCTTATTTGAACCACCCATATCATAGGTTCTAACCTTTCCTTCTTTGATAACTTCGGCAGTTGCTGTTTCCAATCGTTCAGCCATTTCTGTCTCACCAAGCCAATCTAACATCATCTTGGCGGCGAGAATTGTTGCGATTGGGTTTACTTTGTACTGACCAAAGTATTTGGGTGCTGAACCGTGTGTTGGTTCAAATACTGCGAGCTTCTCCCCTATGTTGCCGGAACAGCCAAAGCCCAAGCCACCGACCATTTGAGCACACAAATCGGAAATAATATCACCATATAAATTCGGTGCTACCAAAACATCATAATTCATCGGATTTTTTAATAGCCACATTGTCATTGCATCAATGTTTGCATCATCTGTTTGAATTGTGGGATAATCCTTTGCTACTTCCTTGTATGTTTCAAAAAAAAGTCCATCCGTAGCTCTCACAACATTTGCTTTATGGACCACAGTAACTTTTTTTCGGTTGTGTTTTACTGCAAAATCGAATGCCGCCCTGATTATTCTCTCACACCCTGCTTTTGTGTTAATTTTGCAAGAAATAGCATAATCTTCGCCGGGTAAGTCTTTGAATTTTGCGAATGGTGGTGATAGCTTAGTCAGTACATCAGATAATTCTTTTGGAACTGTATTGAATTCAACGCCACAGTATAAATCTTCTGTGTTTTCACGAAACATTACAATATCAATATCATCTCTGAAATTCAAAGGATTGCCAAGATACGCCTTTGTTGGTCTAAGACAAATATACAAATCAAAAAGCTGTCTCATTCTGACTATTGGAGAACGATATACAAGCCCTTTTCCTTTTAGCTCCGGAATTAATTCTGCTTCTGCCGCTTTGACCGGCTTGGAGGTGATTGCACCAAACATTGCCGCATCAACACTGTTAAGCAGGTCAATTGTTCTTTGAGGAAAGGCATCGCCTTCTGTGCACCAGAAGTCCCATCCAATATCACCATGAATATATTCTGCATCCAGTTTTAATTTGTCAAGTACGATTTTTACTGCTTCAAGTACTTCGATACCTATGCCGTCACCGGGTAACCAGCCGATTTTGTAATGTTTGTTATTTGCCATAAATACACTCCTATAAAAATTGCTAATAAACTGTTTTATAAAAATGCAATATAGCAAAAATTAATATTTCTCTCATTGAAAATTATATTAGTTAGATAGCAATGAACCGAAATAGGGAAAAGGGAGAAGGGAAAAGGGAGAAGGGATGACCTGTCCTAAATAATGATATGCTTTAAGAGGTTTAAATCATCACTCGGAAAGAGGAACACAGTACGCATCTGATGCTTACCTTAAAATATTATCAGGTAATAAGATAGCTGTAAGTATGTGAGATAATGTTTATGAAAATACTCATATCGAGCGGGTAAACGGAATAATAAAAAATGAGTACTTACAATTCTGCAATCTTAGTAACTTTTGAGAAGTTGAAAAGGCAATTAGATAGAGTAGTTGGGATTTACAATTACGAAAAGCCAAGTTGGAGTTTGGGATTTAAAACTCATGTTGATTACGAAGAAGAATTGAAAAATATTCCGATGGATGATAGAAAATTATTAAAATTATTTAGTTTTGAAAAAGAAATTTTTGTTCAACAAACATTTTTTAATTGATTTTTTGTCAACCTATTTCAGGATAAGACAAGTTTTGTCGTTAGTTGTTAAGTGAAACGTGGAACAGCGAAACGTTATCTAAAATATTTCTAACAAAGTTGAAGGACAAAAGAATAAGAAAAATTTGTTATATTCAACAAAAACTCTTAATTTTGTTTTCTTATGTGGAACTCATAAGAGGAAAATGGATTTTCAGGGGGCCCATAGCTCAGCTAGGGAGAGCGCTTGAATGGCATTCAAGAGGTCAGGAGTTCGATCCTCCTTGGGTCCACGGCTTTAGAAAATAGAAGATAGAAAATAGAATAAGTTTTAAATTTTGAGTTTAAGATTTAGTAAATAACTTAGCACTTAAAACTTAACACTCAAGAAGTGGTGAAGGGGTCGTAGCTCAGCTTGGTTAGAGCGCCAGTCTGTCACACTGGAGGCCGCGAGTTCGAGTCTCGTCGGCCCCGCAAAAGAAAGGGAGTTTTTTAGCTCCCTTTTTTTTATTCAAAAATCTTCCTTAAATTCGCACAGATGATTATTCATTTCATTAAGTTTAAGGTGATTTATGAATGGTACAAAAATCTTTTATGTGTTGCTAATCTTACTTTTCACTGCTTGTGAAAGCGGCAATGAACCTGTTCAAACCACAATTATTGAGGGTGAAACAACCATTTATTGTAAAAACAATACTTCATCCCCTTTTTTCTCTTTCAAATTAGGCAAACCTATTCCAATAGGAAACCCTGAAGGGTTAACTCCAGATCTCTTAACAATGATTTTTACTAATGAAAGAGGTGATCCCTTTGGTGTTGGTTTTTGCTCATTATCAATTGAAAATAAAAATATTAATTTCTTGGGTCAGCAAGAAGTATTTGATACAATATCTCAAATTTCAGATAAATTTTATAATATGAATCTAGTTGCTGAAAAAAATCAAGTATATTCTGTTAAAACTCATGATAATAAATACTCAATTATCTTAATTAAAGATGTTCAATATTTCAAAGATACATCAAACACTATACCGTTGAACTATAATGGTTATATAACTTTCAAATGGAAATATCAGACAAATGGTAGCAGGAATTTCAAAAACTAATGATTAATAAAATTGAAAAATCATTATATCTCCTTCTATTTAAACTTTGAAACTTTATACTTTCAAACTTTAAACTAATTTACAGCTAATTCTTCCTTTTTTACAAGTGGCTTAATATCTAATATTTCTTTAATCTTATACACAATTCCTTCAACATCGAGTTTCAAATCGTGCAGTAGTTCTGCCTGTGTTCCATGCTCAATAAATCTATCAGGAATACCGTGTAATACTACTTCAGGTTTTGTTATATTTTTTTCTGATAAATACTCGAGGATGGCCGAACCAAAACCGCCATGTTTTTGCCCTTCCTCAACTGTAATAATTTTATTGAATCTTTTTACAATTTCATCAAGCATTTCGGTATCTAAAGGTTTTGCAAATCGTGCATTGACCACTTCAATGGAAATTCCTTCTTTAGCTAATATTTCAGCGGCTCTCAACGAATAGTTCACCATTTTCCCAATTGCAAGAACTGCAATGTCTTTACCTTTTCGTAAAGTCTCACTTTGTCCTAAAGGAATATGATTCATTTTGGTTTGTACTACACCTTCTCCCCTGCCTCTCGGGTAACGTATCGCAACAGGACCTTTGTTATAAAAATAGACAGAAGAATAAAGCAAATCTCTCAATTCCTGCTCGTCCTTTGGAGCACATACTACCATATTAGGAATTGTTCGAAGATAAGACAAATCCAAAATTCCATGATGTGTTGGTCCGTCTTCTCCGACAATTCCGGCTCTGTCTATCGTAAAAATCACATGTAAATTCTGTAAAGCACAATCATGAATTATTTGGTCATAAGCACGTTGTAAAAAAGTTGAATATATTGCAACTACAGGAATAACACCCTCTTTTGCAAGTCCTGCCGCAAATGTAACTGCATGTTGCTCAGCAATTCCAACATCAAAAAACCTTTTAGGATACTTTTGCTCGAGCAAGTCCAAACCTGTACCTTCTCCCATAGCCGCAGTAATACCGACAACTTTAGGATTATTATCGCATATTTCAACCAGAGATTTTCCAAGAACTTGGTAATATTGCGGCGGAAGAACTTTTCCTAAATCAGAAGAAATTGATTTCCCTGTGCTGACATCAATTTTTCCAATAGCATGTAAATTGGAAGAATCATCTTCTGCAGGTTTGTACCCTTTTCCTTTTTGTGTTACGATATGCAACAGCAAAGGACCGTGAATATCTTTCATCAATCGGAGTATTCGGACAAGTTGCAAAACATTATTTCCATTTATCGGACCAAAATATCTAAACCCAAACGCCTCAAATAAACTGCCGGGAGTAATAACTGCTTTAACACCACCCTCAACTCTGGACACTACCTTTCTTATTCTGTCGCCGAGTTCGTCCATTCTGCCTGTGAGTTCCCAAATGTTCGTTCTTACTTTTTCTACAACCGGTGATGCAAAAAGTTCATTAAAATAATTCGATATGGCTGATACGTTGTGATTAATTGACATATTATTATCATTCAAAATCACGGTTATGTCCCTACCCTGAACACCACAGTTGTTCATTGCCTCATAAGCCATGCCACCGGTTAAAGCACCATCGCCAATGACAGCAACTACACGATTTTTCTTACCAAGTATATCTCTGGCAGAAGCCATACCCAATGCGGCAGAAATACTCGTGCTTGCATGCCCTGCACCAAAAGCATCGTATTCGCTTTCACTTGGTTTCAAAAATCCGGAAAGTCCGCCCTTATGTCTTATCGTATGCAAAAAATCTCTCCTGCCTGTAAGAACTTTATGAGGATAGCCCTGATGACCAACATCAAAAATTATTTTATCTTTTGGTGTGTCGTAAATGTAATGCAATGCCACAGTGAGTTCAACAACACCTAATCCTGCTCCGAAATGTCCGCCTGTTTTTGATATAGTATCAATGATATAATCTCTCAATTCCTCACAAACGACAGGCAATTCCTTCGGATCTAGTTTCTTTAAATCCGTTGGGCTGTTAATATTCAATAAATACTTATACTTACTATTTTTTTCGTTTCTCATTCTAACTTTTAATATTTCTTCAAATTCTCAATTAATTTAACCACTAAATTAATGAAATAATATTGTATTAATAAGGAAAAAGACATTCTGAGTGTTATAAGTAAATATTATTTTTGTACTTCCTTGCACCTAAAGCAAGTAACAGTATGGTCATTCACCATACCAGCCGCCTGCATAAAAGCATAGCAAATTGTTGAGCCGACAAATTTGAAACCTCTTTTCTTGAGGTCTTTGCTCATTTCATCTGATTCTTTAGATGTCGCAGGTAAGTCTTGAATAGTTTTTCTATTGTGTTTGATAGTTTTATATTTGGTAAACTGCCAGATATATTTGTCAAATGTTCCGAATTGTTTTTGAATTTCGAGAAATGCTTTTGCATTTGTTATTGTTGCCTGAATTTTTAGTTTGTTCCTTATTATCCCTGCATCATTCATCAGCTTTTCAATTTTCTTTTCACTGTATTTTGCAATTTTCTTAGGGTCAAAATTATCTAATGCACTTCTAAAATTCTCTCTTTTGTGCAGTATAGTTTTCCAACTCAAACCCGCCTGAAAAGCGTCGAGAACAATATATTCGAATAACTTCTGGTCGTCATGTAACTGTACACCCCATTCCTCGTCATGATATTTAATCATAAGTTCATCACCCATTGTCCAGTCACATCGTTTTATGTCTTTTTTCACATGCATTATTAAAATATTTTCTCAAAATTTGTTCGACTGCAAAGTTTTTAGATTCCTGCTTTCGCAGGAATGACAAGCAAACAACTAATTTCGGGTTTTTATTCCCTCAACAAGAAATCAATTTTATCTTTAGAATTTAAAATAAACTCATCAACATTATTATATCCCCTGTCAATAAATTCCAATTTGCCGTTTTTCCCAATAAAACAAACCGTAGGCAATCCTGTAATACCAATCTCATAAGGTAAAACACTTTTATCATCAATCCAAACTTTGAATTTGACTTCGCTTTCAGAAAAATAATCCTTGACTGTTTTCTTAATATCTTTTTCGGTTTCCCAAAGATTTACTGATGCTATCACTACATTATTACTATCTGCATAATTTTCAGCTAACTTATAAAACCCCTGCAATGCTTCCTCGCAAGGTCCGCACCAACTTGACCAGAACATAAATACAAGCGGTTTTCCTTTCATATCCGTCAGGTTAATTTTTTTGTCGTTCTCGTCCGACAGAGAAACAATTTGGATTTCTTTCCCGATTCTTTTGTATTTGATTTTATTCAATCTTTCTTCACGTGCTTCATTTTTCAAACTGATAAGCATTACATTAAAACTTTCTGATTTCAATAATTGTTTGTGCAATTGTTCAAAAAACTCGAGTGTAACTTCGCTATCCTTAGAATTTTTAACAGAAAGTTCTGCCATAGTGTACCCTGTACTGTATTTCCCCAATATCATACAAAGTTTAATTACATTTTCATAAAGCGAAACAGGTGCCTCGTCCTGATAAATTTCAAATGCCTCTTCGTACTTACTGTAAGCTTCTTTGTATTCCTCTATTGCCATCAGGATTTGTCCGTATTGCTCCAATATTCCGGCATATCTTATTTTGTTGCGGGCTTCCCACTCTTTCACGGTAACATAATCGGGTTTATTTTTTAAGTTATTTTGCTTTAACTCATACAAAGAAATGTTCATCAGATTTTTTGCTTTTTGGATTCGGTATTCATCGGTCATTTCAGAAAATTCATCATCGTTAACAAGCGAAAAAGCAATCTGGGCATAAGTTCCGCTTGGGACATCATCTCTCTTGTTTATGATTTCAATCACTTCATCAGCTTTTCCGACTTGAAGATATCCGGACACAAGTGCTGAATATATTCTCTCCTTATTATTCAAACTAGTAAATTTATTCAAGTATTCCAATACACCTTCCGAAAATTTTTCCAGTGTACTTGCTTTCGATAATTCTGCCATGAAAAGTTCTTCGGCTAACTGACTTTTCGGATTTTCCATAGCGAAATTCATTTCTAATTTCTCAGCATCATCTTTTTTATTTAATGTCTTCAAAGCTCTGCTGATGGCTTTTATTTCATTTTCATTCTTCTTATCATATCCGCTTTTTATTATTTTCTCTATTCTGGTAGAATACTCTTTGTAATCAATTTTTTGTAAATCAAGTTGTAAAGATGTATATCCCACTTGTGCAGGAATGTTATCAGGATAATTGTCAATCTCCGTTTTCAAATAAGTTAAAGCTTTTTTAAAATCAATATTCCTGTTGATATTTTCAGGAAGATTCCCTAAATAAGTCAAACCTGCCTTGAGATACGTCCCTTTTAACGGTTTACCGTTTCTATTAAAAAAGACATCCCAGAACTCACCTGAATTATCATCATTTTTTTCGTCTGAACTTATTTTTATAAGTAAATAAACAACATCTTCAGGTACTGTAAAGCTTCCAAAATAAGCTGATTCTCCGGAATTATAATTCAGTAGAAATTCATATGCCTTAGGAGTTGCATCATTTTCATTATAAGCATATACTCTAAGATACAATTTCTCTTCTACAAAAAATCTGCCGTCAGATGTATATTTTACATCAATTTTTCCTCCAATGGGAGAATTTTGCGGAGACACAAGCAATTCTCCGGATAGACACATAGTTGATATGAGCAATATCCCAAAAATTAAAATATAAATTCTTCTTAACATGACGTCCTCCCTGTTTAAGTTAAAATATTTACATTAATTCATCATGATTCACTCTCAAAAGAGATTCCTTCAAAACGGAAAATGCTTCTTCAGGTGAATCAACAAATGTGAACAAATCCATGTCTTCAGCACTGATAGTACCTATTTCAATCAAATAATCAAAATTAATCAGTTTCTTCCAAAATTCTGTCGAATAAAGTATAATCGGAAAAGTTTTGGTAGTCTTTTGAGTTTGACGCAATGTCAAAACTTCCATCAATTCGTCCAATGTTCCGAAACCACCGGGAAAAATAACCAAACCGTGAGCCAGCATTACAAACCACAATTTCCTCATAAAGAAATAATGAAATTCAAAATTCAATCCCTTTGATAAATATGGATTCGGATATTGCTCGAAAGGTAAGCTGATGTTTAATCCGATTGACTTTGCACCTGCATCTAATGCACCTCTGTTAGCCGCTTCCATTATACCCGGTCCGCCGCCGGTGCAAATATGATACCTTTCTTTTTTCGGAAATGTTGACGACCATTCCGCAATTAATCGGCTTAACTTTCTCGCATCCTCGTAATAATGAGCAACCTTTTGCATTTTTTTAATATTTTCAATCTCTTTCTCGATATCAAATCCAAAATTTCCGTTGCCTGAATTCTCCTTCGCTATTTCCTGACTGTTAACCTTTTCATCATTCGTCAAATGTGATTTGTTAATTGCTATTTGATTAAGAATTTCCAGCTTGTTTTGATAATATTCATGTGAATGAATTCTTGCCGAGCCAAAAAAGATTATGGTCTTCTTCACTTTCTTCAGCTTGAATTGTTGCTGTGGATGAAGATATTCTGATAGCATACGTATTATTCGGGCATCACTGCTGTGAACAAATTTCTGATTATCGTATGCTTTACTGACTCTTCTCGGTTTACTCAATTTTCTTTTTCCCATATTCAAAATCCTTAAATCCAATTTAATTAATTATACGTTCTCATCATATATTTGTTTATTGATATAATTCTGTATTTATATCTTACTATGTATATTATTCTAATTAAATAATT
>CAZEHW010000137.1:0-9218 GCA_964511865.1 uncultured Hyphomicrobiales bacterium
TTGGAACCGGACACAGAGCAACAGAAAGTTTTGATACACTATTTGGTGAATTCCCATATCCTACAGCAATGAATGGATTTGGAGCAAGATTTTATCATCCAAACGAGCAATTCAGACTTGACAAAGGAATGCCATTTGGTTTTGGTGATATGTTGCCAAACAGAACAATTCCGTTTTCAGAGTCAAGAGACATTAGAGATATTAATGATACGAACTACTCACATATTTTCCTTTGTCGCTTCAATGCTGATGGTGTTAATAATTATCCGGTAGTTGTCGAATGGGATACAACAGATTTTCCTGAAGGTGCTCAATTATTCTTAAGTGACACATTATCAGGTGCTTTGTTCCCAAGTGTTAACATGAGACAAAGTACTCACGTTTCAGGAAACAAACTATCTTATGCATTCCAGGATCCAAGTATTACATCATTCAAGATTGAATATACTCAGCCTAGAATAATTAATTATGTTGATGCTTACGGCACACCCAAAATTAAAAAAGGATGGAACTTGATTGCGTTACCTGTTAGACCTTATAATTACAGATGGGATGTTGTTTATCCAAATGCAATAAACATGCCTTTTAGTTTCTTTGGAAATGGATACGAACAACAGGAATATATAGTTCCAGGTGCAGGATATTATGTAAAATACAGCGACAGCGTTGACTATAAATTCAAAGGTGTTCCAATAAAAAGAATTACAAAGGATATTGGTGACGATGGATTTAAAGATGAAATTAAATTATATCCCGGATGGAATACTATTGGTGCACTTACATTCCCGATGAATATCAAAGATGTTTGGTTCGACCAATTTATTCCTGGCCAAAATATTAACAAGAATGAAGTTATTGCACATGGTTTCTGGGGTTACAGAACTAATGTAGGTTACTACGAAGTTACCATTCTCGAACCAGGTCTTGGCTATTGGATGAAATCCACTGACGGAAAACATGGATTCCTTAAGTTAATTCATCCTGATATTCAAAGAGTTGATGATCAGTTAGATATTTCTAAGCAGAATATATTGAAGACAAGTACTGAATTTGTTATTCGTGACAATGCACAGCATGAAACAAGTTTATTTATGAGTGGTAATGTTAATACAGATGTTACTTTTTATGAATTACCACCGGTTCCACCGGAAGGCTTGTTTGATGCAAGATTTTACACTAACACAATTCTCGAAAACAAGGATAACAGTATAATTAAATTACAGGGTATAGATTATCCGGTATCTATAGCAATCAGCAATTCTGATGCTAACTATACTTTCCTTGATGCATATACAAATGAAGTTTTAGGTTCAATCAACAAAGGCGAATCTAAAAATATTGAAATCGAAGGTACAGTTTCAAACTCTATTAAAGTTTTGAAATCTGATGTTGTAACCGGTGGTTTGAGTGTTTCCAACTATCCAAACCCTGTTATGTTAAATTCAACAATTAACTATTTAGTTCCTGTTGATGGTTTTGTTAGCTTGAAGCTTTATAATGCCATTGGAGATGAAGTTACATTGTTCGAAGGCAACAAAACAGCCGGTGAATACAGTGAGATTCTTGATGCAACTAAGCTTGCTTCAGGAAGTTATCTATGTAAATTAACTTCAGGTCAAAATACTTCGACTGTTATGATTACAGTTGTTAAGTAATTTTGTTCCTGTAAGGGAATAGATATTGAATGGGCAACATAATAATATGTGTTGCCCATTTGTTTATTTTATTCTTTGAGATAGTTTTCAATTATTAAGGAGAATGGACGAAGTGAAGAATTTAATGAAAAAAAATATTATTTTCATTTTTTAAAATAAAAAGTGTAACTTTTTTGCACTTTTTGTGTTATATATAGAAAGAACGATTGAGGAGATTATGAAAAACTTATTACTTATTATGTTTTTAATTGTTGGATTATATGGTCAGCTTTTCTCAGTTGACTCACTTTCAATAAAATTGAGCTTCCAGGATGATAATGGGGTTAGCTCAACTGATTTATTAGTTGGAATCCATAAGGATGCAACGAATCTTATTGATACAGCTTTGGGTGAAAGAATGTTACCTGAAATGCCCCCACCGGGTGATATTTATGTAATTCTTTTTATTACAGATTCAACTGATATGAGTAGATATCAATCATATGTTGATTTCAGACCCATACCCGAAAATGACCAATTTATTGGTAATTACAAATTTAAAGTTTACAATTTGCAGACATCCTATACAATTAAATGGACAAATATTGGTAATTATATTGATTCTGCCTATGTCAGAGATATTGTTAACGGCAGTATTGTCAATGTTGACATGAAAGCACAGGAAAGTTTTTATGTAGAAAACTGGGGAATGGATCAGTTCAATGTTGTTGTTTATTATAATAAAAATTTTGTTGACGTAAATGAAAACAACAACAATAACGTTAAGGAAAAAATAGCTTTATACCCTAATCCTGTTAAAGATGAACTGAATTTTGTATGTAATGACAATCAGACAGACTTCAGGATAATAAACTCGTTAGGGATTGAAGTAACAACAGGTAAAGTTGATACTCAATTGAATTCTGTTGATTTGACGAACTATTCGGCTGGATTGTATTTCCTTAGTGTAGAAGATAATATGGGGTATAGAATAGTTAAAAAATTTATAAAATATTAAAAATTAGGAAATTAAAAAATGAATGATAAAGACTTGATAAAGTCAAAAAATAGTAATGATGTAGATCCGCAGCCAAAAGGTAACCCAAATAGACCAAAAAGGGTTTTCCCGCAAAGACCACCAAACAAAAATATATTCTTGTCAGTGGTGATACCTCTTTATAATGAAGAGGATTCCTTGCCGGAATTAATTTTGCAGATAGAAAGTGAAGTTAAAAATATTCCGCAGGCAAGGAACAGTTATGAAGTTATTTTTATTGATGATGGTTCAAAAGATAAGTCATTTGAAGTTTTAAGAACTATCAGAAAAAGAAACCAAAATGTTAGAGCTGTCAGATTTAGGAGAAATTACGGTAAGTCTGCGGCATTGGCAGTCGGATTTGAAAAAGCAAGAGGTCAGTTTGTAGCTACAATGGATGCAGATTTGCAGGATGACCCCGCAGAATTTGGCAAAATGTTCGAAAAAATTAATGAAGGATATGACCTTGTAAGCGGCTGGAAGAAAAAGAGACATGACCCTATTACTAAGGTAATTCCTTCAAGATTTTTCAATTTTGTTACATCATGTGTCAGCGGTCTCAAGTTACATGATTTTAACTGCGGAATAAAGCTCTATAGGAAGGATGTAGTTAAGTATTTACAGGTATATGGGGAAATGCACAGGTATTTACCCGCTTTGGCTAAATGGGGAGGTTTCAAGGTTACTGAAGTACCTGTACAGCATCATCCACGAAGATATGGGAAATCCAAATTCGGTTATTCGAGGTTTATTAAAGGTTTTCTTGATTTGCTTACTGTATGGTTTACAAACAGATATTTGAAAAGACCTTTACACTTTTTCGGTACTCTTGGTACTGTAATTGGACTGACAGGATTCGGTATTGACCTTTATTTGTCAATTGAGTGGTTCTTAGGTAACACGTATTTAACCAACAGACCACTTGCTTTGTTTGGTGTTGCCTTGATAATTGTTGGTGTACAACTTATATCCATGGGGCTTCTTGGCGAAATGGTCGCTAAAAATACACTCGAACAGCAAAACTATAATATTCAGGAAAGAATTTAACAGAGGACTTTATGCAGGTAATAAAAATCTTTCGGTATTGTCTGATAATATTTATGTTGGGAATATCCTTCAGCTATAATTCTCCTGCACAATTAAGCGGGATTAAAGTTTCAGGAGGTCTATCTACAATTGAAATTCTTGGTAAAAATATTGCCAGATATCCTTTAATTTGGGATACTCCTGACGGGAAAATTTATGGAGGTAGTTTTGCCCAATCCCAAAATGGTATCAGACTTGAATCCATCTTTGCTTTGGACACTTCCGAGATTTTTGAAATCCCTGTCGGTTTTGAATATAATTTTTATAGTGGCAGAGAAAAACTGCCACTATCTGATACTTCAGATATAAGATTCAAACATGATGTGGACGTTGCTACCATTACATTTGGATTGTTTTATACCTTCTATGAAATCAGTCCTTTTCAATTGAAAGCAAAGTTTTACGGCGGAATTGATACCCGTACATCTATAATATTTCAAGGAAGATATGAATCTTCTATCAACTATAATTATCTTGGGGAATCCGATGTGTATGGTTATAATACCAAAGACTTAGCCGTAAGATTTGGTTCAGCCCTATTGGTGGGTTTAAACGGTGAAATAAATAAAGATTTTTCTGTTGATTTTCGCTGGGGGCTTGGTATTATGAATCTTATTGGACAAGATGATGACAGAGGTGAGTTGCTGACTCCAAGAAAGAAAACAGGTGATTACGAGGAAGCCGGCGAAAGTATAATTTATAATTTTCATTTTGCGATGTTATTCCAATTTAGAATTTAATCAGATGAACCACCCTAAGTATTTTAGAGATTGCAGATATTTTCGTGGTGATATACCATGCAGACAACACAAAGAAGAAGGAGTGCACTGCGAAACCTGCAAATACTACGAACCAAAGAAAGATATCATTTTAATTATTAAATTGGGTGCTGTTGGAGATGTAATCCGAACTACGCCTTTACTTTATAAAATTCGGGAAGAACATCCTGATTCCTTATTATGGTGGCTGACCTATACTCCTGACGTATTGCCAAACTGCATTGATAAAGTCTTTCCTTTTAATTTAGAATCAATAGTCAGCATAAGAGCTACTGATTTTAAATTGTTGATTAATCTCGACAAGGATTTGCAGGCATGTGCTTTAGCAAAACAGATTCAGGCAAAAGATAAATTGGGCTTCATTTTAAAAGACGGAAAACCTGCTCCTGTTGATGAAAAAGCCGAATGGAAATTTCTGTCAGGTTTATTCGACGACGTTAATCAGGCAAATACAAAGTCATATCTCGAAGAAATGTTCGAAATCTGCGGCTGGAAATTCGAAGGTGAAGAATATATTTTAGATTGCAGCAATTCCATAAATTGGGATATTCCAAACAAAGGAAAAAAAATAATTGGATTAAACACCGGTTGCGGTGGCAGGTGGATTTCACGCCTATGGGCAGAGGAGAACTGGGAAAACCTTATCACTTTATTACAAAAAGCCGGATACTTCCCAATGCTTTTAGGTGGTGAGCAGGAAGACGAGAAGAACCAAAGATTATCTGACAAAGCAGGAGCTTACTATCCCGGGCATTTTTCTTTCGATGAATTTATCTCTCTTATGAATCAATGTGATGTGATTGTTTCTGCGGTTACTATGGCAATGCACATTGCAATTGGATTGAAAAAACCTTTAGTACTTATGAATAATATCTTTAACAAAAATGAATTTGAGCTTTACGGCAGGGGCGAAATAGTCGAACCCGACAAACCATGCCAATGCTTTTTCAGTCCGGGATGCAAAAATCCTGAGTATTTCTGTATGGAGCACTTAAGTTCCGGGAAAATATTCAAAGCCGTAGGAAATTCACTGAAAAATCAATAACTAAGAGTTCCATTAGATTCATTTGAAAATCAGTTAAAGGAAATTAAAATATGTCTGATAGTATCCGAAATAAAATAAATGCTGACAAGGAGCTAACTACCCAATTAGCAAAAATTCTCGAAAAACATAAATGCACCAAAAATTATATTTTCTTGGACAAATCAATTAATGAAATTTGCCCGGTTTGCCCTCTTGGGAACACAGAAATTCTTGAATGTATCGATTGCAACAACAACAAATGTAAATATCTCTACCCGGTCGCCGATAAAACATTTTGCGAATGTGAAGTCAGAATATTTATTGAGAAATCATTTGAATAATAAGTCTCAAAATCATTACCTGTTTATTTCTTTTCTAACAAATTTATTTGTTACATCAAATTTATCATTATATATTCTGACGAAATAACTTCCGCTTGCATATCCGGCAACATTTATCCTCCTGAAGAAATTCTCATCAATCCTTACAGCTTCTTTCTGTAATAATTCTCCTTTATAATTGTAAAGCTCCATCACAGCATCACCTTGGTAATAATCAAGTGAAATATTTACGAAATCCTCTGTCGGATTTGGATAGATTGTCATCAAATTTTCATATCCCGGTTCCTGCACATACAAAACATCACCAAGATTAAATGAGTAAACAATACCCACACCAAAATCAGGATTAAAAGATTTGAGCACTTGATTGTTCTCGTTATAAAATCTTATGAATCCCTGTCCCTGTCCTGTATATGCCCAGTAAGACAAGCCCATGTGTCTCATGGACACAAACTCAAGAGTATAACAACCGTCAGGAAGCACGATTTCATCCTTATATAATGTATTAGCCGCTAAACCGCTTTTACTGAAAACAACATTATTATCAATGTCTTTTATCTCGTATGTATAGTACTGAGGTTCATTATTGGTTTGATACCAAATATAAGTTTTATCTTTGTATAAGTCGGGTATTTGAAAATGAGTAGAATACGAATCATTGTCTGAATATTCATCTTGCTTCCCGTTTGGCAGACTGATATTTACTGTAAAAATATTTTTATCATCCCCGAGCCAGAACTTACTGCTTCCAATTGGAAGGACAATAGTATCAGCTAACATAGATGGGATATTACCCGTCCAGTTATAAACTTCTTCCTGTCCACCGGAAACTGTATAATTGAAATCCAATGATGTTAGTGCATCCCTGCCATTATTTCGGACAATAATTTGCGGCTCAGCGCATATCGGATTTATCCTCGAATAATATGGCCAATTATTAGGAGTAATAACTCCATATACTTCTGCATCAACTTCGTGATTCAAATCTCCATATTCAAAAAGTTGCAAAGCAGTAACATAATTTCCTCCTCCCATTTGTAAATCTTCTTGTGGAACAGGTGTAATTCCATAATCCAAAATCACGGAATCAGATGTAATGTAATCAGTCAATTCGAAATCAAAATTATAGACTACATCACCGGGGCACCAACCTTCACGCTGTCCGGGCCATGTCCCGCCTTGAGGGAATACAGGATTTAAACCACATTCAAAATACCTCCATATATGCCAGTCGGCAATTTGCTCACCATCTACAAAGAAATAATGTGTATTATCCAACCACTCACAGCAATGTGGGTGCCGGTATTTTTCGTCACCTGAATACTTGTTATTATGTCCATGTCCGGTAAGCCGGGTTCTGATTTTAAATTGTTTGGCTTCAGGATTTAATCCTACTTTTATAGGTGGTATACTATAATTACTATCTAAATTTCTAAAGGAATATGACCTCATCGGTCCCCATGGTCTTGTAATGCTTAATACATCTCTTGGTGGCGTGCCTTTGATAAATTCAAATCTTACATCAATCAGTTCCTGGTCGTTGCCTGCCGCAAAATCAACATCTCCCTTTAGCAACGGTGCATAGTCTGTAACATCGTAAATCCATTCAAAACCATCAGGTCCCAAATCTAAATTAATACCATATGGTGTAATATACCTTCCAATTTCGTACGGGTCTAAAACCTCAAATGGTTCATCATAATATGAAATCTTCTCATTCACAATCATGTCATCATATTGAACGAAGAGAGAATCAATTAAATTATTGTTCTCATCATAATCATATAACCATCCAGAGGACCATTCATATCTAACCGATTCTAATTTGAAACTGTGAACGTAGGCTTTATATTTTGCAATAGATATAGGAGTTCTTTCTGCTATTTCATCTGTTGCAGTTGTGTCAATATGCGATTCGTATTCACCTTGAACAAATACTATATTTGGAACTTTATTTTCGATATTTACATTTTTTACAATTTCAACAGGTCTTGTATTTTTCCATTCGGGAATACCAATCAAATTACCGTCATGACCATTATATGAAGCATCTGTTGCAATATATCCGTTTCCGTCATTCAAGGGATATTCAGCTACTAAATTGTCAAAGTTTGTATGACTATCATCAATTTCTCTATACATCCAATTTTGGATTGTTGTTCCGTCCAATGTAGCATTCCATACTCTTACTTCGTCTATTCCTCCCATCATTGCAGAATTGCTTGCACTAACATCCGTTATTCCAAAGGGACCTGTGAAATCAGGAGTAGCATAGGGAATTTTATCGTTGTAGGTAAGGGCTTTTTCCTCACCGTTTACAAACAATTTCAATTTGTCCACATTCTCCTCTTTAGTTCCGTCATAAACCATAGCCAGATGTGTCCATTCATTCATAGTTATAGCAAAGGTTGCATTTCCGTGTGTATTATTCGGATTCCTGACTATACAATATAATTGCCCTTCAGTAGCACCCATTTCCAACAATACTTTTCCTTCTTTTCCAATGATATTATTCCATGCTTGCCATCTGTCAATCCTGACCCATGTTTCAAAAGTAAAGTTTGAAGCCCCGTTCAATTCGTCAATATTTCCGCAATCAACATTATCATTATTACCGTCAAAATACAAATATCCATCGCTACCTGTTGCATGAAGAGTTGTTGCATCTCCGTTAGCTGATATACTGAATTCTTCAGAGGTTTCGTCTGTATAAAAGCTTATTTCGACTAATAAATTCTGTAATGTTGTCCATTTATTCGGACTTGTTAAATTGAAAGTATTGAGCCCTTCTTCTGTAGTAAAGCTTCTCAGATGCAGATTTACACTAAGGTCTTTATTGGTTATTTTATCGGGTTCATTTTTAGATGTATTTGTCATTCTTATTGTAAAATCCTTCAATTCTACACCGGCTTTATTTATATAAAGTTTGAGCTTGTCAAGATTTCCGCTTTTCAATCCCAAATCCTTGATTGTCTTTTTATCTAATATAAACTGCAAACGGTGGTATCCGGGAGTGATAATTATCTCTTCTGAACCATTGCCAACAGTAACCTCTTGCTCCGATATAACATTATCATAAACAATTGAATAACCATAAGTTCTTTTTGTCATATTTGACGGTGAGTTAGAATAAAAAATAGTATCAGGGGATTGCTTTCCCACTTTATACATTGGGAACTCTTTCAAAGTAGAATCATAAACTCCTGTGTGAGTATAAACAGTGTTATAAGTAAGATAATCCCATTCACCGCAATTATATTTATCCCTTGTTGTACGGGGGTCGCACTTCAATCTGTAATACATCAAAATTTTTCTGTA
>CAZEHW010000138.1:0-9217 GCA_964511865.1 uncultured Hyphomicrobiales bacterium
CAATTAATGATGATGTTTCTGGAATATTCAATCTGGGAACTTCCATTGAATACGATGTAAACTTCATTTTCAAAAAACTGAATGAAATTATAGGTTCCAACTTTCAGGAATATCATGGGGAAGCAAAACTTGGCGAACAAAAAAGGTCAGTAATTACATACCAAAAGATTCAGAAAAAATATGGATGGAAACCCAAAGTTGAATTAATCGAGGGACTGACAAAAACAATTGATTTCTTTAAAAGAAAAATTATATAATAAAAAAAACCTGCCTTTAAATCGCAGGTTTTTAACTTTCTATCACCCCAAAAACAAATATCAGTAATTAGTAATTGGTCATTATTAATTATTTAAGCCGCTGTAGTCGGTGGAGGTGTATATACTCTCGTTTTGAGTTCCGAATCCATCATAATCAAACCGCCGGGAAAACCTTCCATCATTTTCAACTTATTAACAATTTCGTCAACATTGGCTTCTTCTTCCACCTGCTCGTTAATGAACCACTGAACCAGATTATTTGTTGCATGGTCTTTTTCCTTAATAGCAATATCGGCAAGATTGTTTACGCTTGCTGTTATGTATTGCTCGTGCTTAAAAGCGGCTTCAAAAGCTTCCAAAGGATTTTTCCAGCTTGCTTTGGGAGCTTCCATAGCCCCGATTTTTGTTTCGCCGCCACGGTCGAGAACAAAGTGAAAGAATTTCATTGCATGGTCCATTTCTTCCTTTGCCTGAATGTACATCCAGTTTGCAAAACCTGTCAGGTTCTTGCTTGTATAATACCCAGCCATTGACAAATAAAGCAAAGATGAGTACATTTCTCTTGTTATTTGCTCGTTCAATGCTTTTTCAACTGATTTCTTTATCATAATATATCTCCTAAAAAATTAATAATTCATTTTCTAAAGTCAACTTTTCAAATAAACGAAAAATCAGAACCTTTGTTTTAATTTGTATAATAAGGATGGATAACAGAAAATAATATTTGGGGAACAATTCAATATAATGTTTATTTTACCTCATCACCACAAATTTTTGGAATTCATTGCCCATACGAATAAAATATATACCATCAGGAAAAGCGGAAACGTCAATGCGTACGGGCACATTGCAATGTGCCCCTACAGCAATTTGTTCACCATAAACATTATAAATTTGAAAATGATAACTTTCAGAAAGTTCCGAACTTTCAGAAAGTTGATGTACAACATTTATTTCGATATATTCCCTTGCGGGGTTGGGGGAAATTTCAAATATTATTTCATCATACGGACTTTCTACATTAACAGGATCATTACTGAATTTCCATAATTCATCTCTCCGATAAATTCCATAGCAAGTAGAATCATGTGTGTATAAATAGTCAAAGTCGAGTTGATTCTCGTTCCAATTATTTCCATTATCAATTGAGTAAAATTTTGGTGCAAAAATCCAACCATTATTTGAGGCTTCTATATGTATTCCCCACTTTGTAGCTTGAGAACTCAAGTATACTATAGACCAAGATTTTCCATAATCGGATGATTTTATTATACTATTTATTTCAGTCAATATGAACAAATTGTCGTTATTATCCATTCCTAAAGCCAATGGATAACCGACATTACTACCAACTTTTTGAATCGAATCAGTAGGCAGTTGAATCCATGTTTTACAAGTATCAGATGAGCAATAAGCACTCCAATTCGATACCATATAAACATTTCCATCCTGACCAAAAGATAGCTTTGCAAATCTATAAGTGTTTTCTGCTATTATCTCCCAGCTATCACCATTGTTGGTTGATATTATTGTTTGATATCCTGTTTTATTTGGAATACTATCTCCCCAATAGCAGGAAATATAAATATCATTATTAGGAGCAATCTCAAAGTTATTATCATGGTGACCTATTGTATGATAACCAAAGAGATTATAAAGTATTTCATCGTCGAGAATTGTCTTGAAGCTATTTCCATTGTCGGTTGAACGTATAATAATTGTATCCATTGCTATGAATATATCATCTTTAGAATTAATCTTTATTTTATAATAATAAAAATAATTCTCGAAGAAGTATTCATAATAATATGGAAATTTCATATTCTTAGTATTCCATGATTTTCCATTATCTTGGGACATGAACAGCCATGAAGTACTGTCATGGTTTATGTTATATGCGATTGCAAATATTTCGTTTTTCGAATTGACAGCCAATTGAAAAATTCCATCATCATTTTCGAATATTTTCACCCAACCTTGTGAACTTGAATTTGAATTAAATGCTACAAATAAAATCAAAATTAACAGTACAATTTTCTTCATTTTTCTAAACCTTTAACAAAAATGTCACAACATAATATATAATGACACATCAACAGACAAAACGTCTCAAAAAAATAGGATAAATACAAAAATAACTTAACCAACCAAATTAATTCTATTAATACAAACAATACCACAAACTCAAAACTCTCAACTTTTGTGAAACGTAACAACAAACTCAGTCCCGGGATGTTCCGCATCACCCAAATATGAAGGTGATTTGAAGCTAATACTACCCTTATATTTCTCAACTATATTTTTTACAATTGACATTCCCAAACCTGTACCTTCAACGCCATCTTTCTTTGATAAAGGAGTGCGGTAAAATTCCTGAAATATTTTCACTTTGGCACTTTCGGGTATACCTATGCCATTATCAGCAACACTGATGATTACTTTTCCATCCTCAATCACAAGAGTAACTTCCACTTTTCCGTTTTCATGTGTATATTTGTGAGCATTTGATAACAGATTAGAAAGTGCCAGCTTGATTAATTCATTCTCGGCAAGAATAGTGTAATCTGCTTCTTTATTATATACTAAATCAAAATGAATATTTTTTGATTCAAAAAGTACCCGCATTTCCTTGTAGATTTCTTCAATAACATCTTTAACATTTATAGATACTGTTTCATTGCTTTCTTCTCCAAGTTTCAATCTTGAAATCTGTAGAACTTTATTGATTGTTTCGATTGCATTTTCCAACCTATGCTGTGACCTCTTCAATGGTCTCAATTGATCATCTTTTATATCACCAAGTGTTTTATCGAGTATCATATTCAAGTATGTTTGAGCTGCCGCAATAGGTGTTTTCAAATCATGCACAACAGACATCACATATTTTTGTTTGGTTTTCTCAGCATTTTGCAAATCATTGTAAGCAATCGTCAAATCCCTTTCCCTTTGATACAACTGTCTTGCAATCGAATTCGCCAAATAAATACTGAAATAAAGAGCGATTGAATGAAAAACAAAAAAAACTATTACGAAAATCTGATTCTGATATAGCCCTGCCTGAAACCATCCGTTTATATGATGGTGAAGAATAAATCCATTATACTCCAATAATGCACCACAGCATGTAATTGCCAATGTTATTGTGATAATCAAATTGATGATTCTTCCGGGAAGAAAAAGACTGCCGATTATCACATGGAAAATAAAGAATACATACAAAGGAGATTCAACGCCGCCTGTATAATAAATAAAAAGCATCAATGCTAAAAAATCAGTACATATTTGAAATAATGAGAATCTTAACCCATGAATTTTAAATACTCTTATCCGTTTTTCCCTGTCAAACCTCCAGTAAAAATGGAATAATATGTTATAAAAAAGTATTGAAGCAGCAATTATAATAAGTGGGATTATATCTTCTTTAGTTAATATCCCATAAATATTCTGAAAGATTATTATTCCAATTATAAGAGTAGATAGTAAAAAAAAAGCACCATACCTCAGCAGTATAAGCCATCGGTTTCGTTTTCTGATGTCTTTCCAAAACTTTTGGTATTGGATTCTTTCAGGCGCTAATGTAAAAAAAGATTCTTTCATATTTTCCTCAATTAAACATTCTTCAAATTATGAAAAAACACTGCTTAAAACAAAATATTTTAAACAGTGTTTCCCATAAATTATAACTTAAAATTTAAAAATTTAGAATTTAGGATTTTCCTTCTCCCTTTTCATGTCTTCATTAACAATTGACCATTAACAATTTACAATTGATATTAAGGAATATACTTCCCTCTCTTTACATAATGCGTATGAAGAAGCTCATGAGACTTATGCCCGCATGGTCCGTCAGTCAAAAACTCTGAATAAATTTTAGTTACGGCAGGGTTTTCAAAAGATTTTTTAATCTCTAACCCAGATGCTTCATGATATAAAGCTTCTGCTCTTTTTGCTCTGATTTTCTTGCTTGTCGGTATTGGCTGACCGCCGCCGCCTATGCATCCACCCGGACAAGCCATAATCTCTACAAAATGAATATTGCTCAGTTCACCTCGTTTCAATGCTTCCATAACCTTTTTAGCATTGGCAGTTCCATGTGCTATCATAAAGTTTAAATCCACTCCTTCGAGAAAACTCCATTCCGGTTTAACATTTTCTAACTTTACTGAAGCTTGTTTAACTCCTTTAAAACCTCGGCAAGGCAGTATGTCCAAATTTTCAAATGGCACCTGTCTGCCCGTAACAAGTTCATAAGCAGTTCTTAAAGCAGACTCCATTACGCCACCTGTAGCTCCGAATATCAATCCCGAACTGCTTTCATCGAAAGGATTATCAAATTCGGAACCTTCTAATCCAGGTAAATTAAGTCCTGCCTCTTTAATCATCTGAGCCATTTCCCTCGTTGTCAGACCGTAATCAACATCTTTAAACCCTGAATCATTCATTTCCGGTCTGTTGCACTCAAACTTCTTTGCGGAACATGGCATTAATGCAACTGTAACTATGTTTGCAGGGTCAATACCATTAAGTTGAGCATAGTAGGTTTTAATCACTGCTCCAAACATCTGTTGAGGTGATTTGCAACTCGACAAATAATCCAAATAATCAGGATAAAAATGTTCAATATATTTTATCCAGCCCGGAGAACAGGACGTAAACTGAGGAAGTTTCACTGTGCTGTCTTTATCCACCAATGCTTTTTTCAATCTTAGCAGCAATTCGGTTCCTTCCTCCATAATCGTCAGGTCCGCAGTAAAGTTAGTATCGAACACTTTGTCAAAACCAATCATTTTCAATGCTGTATTCAGTTGTTTTGTCATTGATATACCAGCCGGCAATCCGAACTCCTCACCAATAGCGGCTCTCGGGGAAGGTGCTGTTTGAATCACAACATGCTTCTCAGGATTGTCAATAGCCTCCCATATTTCATCCGAGGGGTCATTTGCCCTTAAAGCCCCTGTAGGGCACCGGTTTATGCACTGTCCGCAATTAATGCATACAACGTCAGCAAGAGGTTTATCCATAAATGTTGAAATTGTGGTTGTATCTCCTCTGTTTGTTGCTTCAAGTACACCAACTTCCTGAAGGTCAATACATGTCCTTACGCATCTTTTACACAAAATACATTTGTCCATATCACGAATTACAGAATACGAGCTTCTGTCAATTTCATGGATTCTTTTAGTAACATGACCAAAACGATAATCATCTACTCCATATTCTTTTGCTAGTCTTTGAAGCTCACAATTATTATTCCGATGGCAGGAATAACATTCACCGTAATGCTCACTTAAAAGCAAATCAAGTATATGTCTTCTTGCTTTCCTGACTTTCTCGGAACTCGTCAATATTTTTAGTCTGTTTGTAATCGGGAATGTACATGAAGTTGGTAAAACCCTCATTCCTTCAACTTCTACTACACAAATCCTGCATACACCTGCTAAACACAAATCATCATGATGGCATAGCGTTGGTATATGAATATTCTTCTGTCTGCATGCCTCTAAAATTGTTGTCCCCAAAGGTACTTTATGTGGTCTGCCATTAATTTCTATTTCTACTAAAGCACCAATCGCATCTGAATCACCTTTCTGAATTACCAAAGGTTTTTGGCTAATCGGGGCTCTGTTTTTATCATTATTTTGTTCCATAACAATCTTCCGTTTTTATCTTTGTGAAAATATTTCGTTCTCAAAATTTGTCATTATTGATATAAATGGATTTGGACTTGATTGCCCCAATCCGCATTTTGATGCTAATTGCATTGATTTTCCAAGTTCCACCAATTCTTTTATATATGAAAGGGCACAATCACCGGCTTCAACTTTTTCAACTCCTTCCAAAAGTTTTATGTTTCCAATTCTGCATGGTGTACATTGTCCGCAAGATTCTTCTACAAAAAACTCCATGAAATTTTTCAAAACATGAAGCATATCCCTGCTTTCATTGAATACCATAATTGACCCACCGGTAGAAAGGTCTTCAAATGATAAAGCTCTGTCGAACTGCTCTTTCGGTATACAATGCCCTGATGCTCCTCCAACCTGAACTGCCTTTGTATTCTCGGCTTTTACAAGGTTTAAAACATCATTGACACTTATACCAAACGGAACTTCATATACCCCGGGTTCCTGGCAATCACCGGATACTGATATCAATTTTGTTCCTTTTGAATTCATTGTTCCTACAGTATTAAACCATTCGGCACCTTTTGATATTATTACCGGAACTGTTGCAAATGTCTCAACATTATTTACAACTGTCGGATACCCCATATAACCTGTGTTTACAGGGAAAGGCGGTCTATTGCGGGATTCACCTCTGTGACCTTCAAGTGATTCGATTAATGCTGATTCTTCTCCGCAAACATATGCTCCCGAACCTAAGCGTATTTCAATATCAAAATCAAATCCGGTATTCAATATGTTTTTCCCAAGCCGGTTTTCCTCTCTCATTTTCTCTAAGTATTTTGTCAGCTTGTCTAATAAATATCTGTATTCTCCGCGAAGATAGACAAATCCTTTTTGTGCCCGAATTGCATACCCGCACATTACCATACCGTCAAAAACAAGGTCTGGAAATTCATCGAGAATTACTCTGTCCTTAAAAGTACCCGGTTCGCCTTCGTCTGCATTGCAAACCACAAATTTGAAATCCGATACGGCGGCTGAAGCCAACATCCATTTTGTACCTGTAGGAAATCCTGCTCCTCCTCTGCCTTTCAATCCTGAATCGCGAACCTCCAGAATTAAATCCGATGCTGTCATTTTCAAAGCTTTCGATAAAAACTCTTCTGACTGTTCCTTCTCCAGATTTTCTCTGTCGAATATAACTGATTTATTTTTTATTGGCATTTCTTCACCTATCTGTAATTCTTAAGAATATCAACAATTTTGTGTGGTGTCAAATGTGTAAACACCTCGTCATTTATCATCATAGCAGGTCCCTGGTCGCACATACCCATGCAATTTATATACTCAAGAGTAAATTTTTCATCTTTGGTAGTATCCCCAAAGAAAATTCCTAACTCTCTTTGTAATGTTCTGACAATTGCATCTTTTCCTGCCAGGTCACAGGAAATTGTTCTGCATAGCCGAATGACATATCTGCCTTTCTTCTTTTTTCCCAAAAAAGAATAAAAAGTTATTACTCCATATACCTCAACAGGATGAATATCCAAAGCATTTGCTATTTCCTGCTGTGCAAACTCAGAAACATAACCATGCTTCAACTGAATATCCTGAAGTATGGGGAGCAATGATTCCCTGCCGCTGCCATATTTACTGATAAGTTCACCTATTTCCTGTGTTAGTATGTTGTCCTTTATTTCTATCATTGTGCACCTCCTGTAAAAACTGCCTCTTTCGATTTTTTAATATGAAAAGCTATTTTATCTAACAAAATATGCGATAAAACTGGTTTTTCAAGAAAATCATTTACGGGGAGTGTTGTACCCTGACCAAATTCAAAACCAAGGGATTTGGAGACCGATGTTAACAAAATTATTGGTGTTTTCACTCCTTTTTTCCTTAATTTGTTTGATAGATAAAAACCATCATCCGGCTCATCCATCATCACATCGAGTAATATCAAATCCGGCTTTTCGGTTTCAACAAGCTTGTTGCCGGTGTCCACATTCATTGCGGAAACTACGGCAAAACCTTTCGACTCAAGAACCATAGTTACAGCTTCCACTATATCCGGGTCATCGTCTATTATTGCTATTTTATACATAAATCACCATTTGTAATAATTAATTTTAACAATCAAAAAACTTTTTGCTAAGATAACAATAATTATTAAAAAAAAACAGCGTTTCTGTGTGTTTTTTGCTAATCCGAAAAAAAAATGATGTTAAAAGATTATTTATTCCGAATACCCATGATTTCCCAGATTGCATTTATCAATCCAATTCTTTATCGATGAAATAAAATATTCGATTAAATATATGAAAACAAAAACTTTATAAATTTAGAACATTTACACACGGAGTATTTTTTGTAGTTGTTGTTATCGCAAGCAAGCGTAGTAAAGATTTTGAGATAATGTTTTCTCCTAGAGAGATGGAGAAAACAATCCCCTCTCCATTGGAAGGTTGTGATAAAACAAAAAAGGAAATATTATAATTTTATAATATATAGTATATTGTTTTAGCCGAAACTAATAATAATGTATAAAAAATTAATTATATATTAACCGGAAAAAAAGTTCATATAGAAGTTGATATATATAAAACTGTTTATAATTTTACAAGATTAATAAATACTGAAGATATTTATATTTTGATTAGAAAATAAGGAATTATGTTTGAATTTGAGTGTAATATATTTTTAATTTTCTGTGGGTTTGCTATCGTAATAAAATATTATTTATATATTGAATTTTGTAAAAAATAGATCTTGTTCAAATAATATTAAAATGTATGTTTTCATACTGTCACTTTTCCTCGTGGGATAAGAATGAGGGGTCTTGAAAAAGTTTTTTAATATTAATTAAATTATAATCACTTAAAATATACTACTTCTTTTTGCCTTATCAGGTAGAAGCCGAAGTGCCTTCTGGAGTCCAAGTATTCCCGAAATCCGAATGTGAATTTATTGTCGCGTAATATTGATTTGGGTATTGGAGTATCGGGGTCTTCAAAAACAAGAATGAAGTCGGCATTGTAACTAAAGTCTTTATTGAATTTTGACTCGAACTCTTCTTCTGAAAGAAAGTATGGAATTGTGTCCACTCCTTCACCAAATTTTGCTATTTTTGTCCACCATACATACCAAAGATTTTGGGAAGCTGTGAATCCATTATTGTTAATCATTTGAATTATCGGGTCGTACATTGAATCAATAAGATTGAATTCATGTCCCATAAAATAGAATTGAGGCTTCATTTCGATGGAATCAAAGTTTACAACTCCTTTTGGGTTAGGAATACCGGGCGGAACGATTATTGTATCAGCTTTTATT
>CAZEHW010000139.1:0-9152 GCA_964511865.1 uncultured Hyphomicrobiales bacterium
TGAGCAGATTTGCACTTGCATATTTTGCTAATAATGGTATGAATAATGAATTTTCATTTCACAAGTACTAAGATGAATAGATACATGCCTAAAGACATATTATTAGATTGTATTGATTTATCCAAATCATTTTGGATTAATAAAAAGGAATACAAAATATTTGAGAAATTCAATATGCAAATCGAATACGGTAAAGTTACGTGTATCTTAGGTCCAAGTGGTTGTGGAAAAACAACACTTTTAAATATTATATCTCAGATCGATAAAGATTTTAGCGGTAACTTGGAATTTAAAGATTCAAATTTAAATGTTGGTTATCTGTTTCAGGAAGATTTGCTCTTACCTTGGTTTACTGCATATAAAAATGCTATTTTAGGTATTAGATTTCATAAAAATAATAATCACTATAGAAATAATATTGATCGTTTATTTAGTGCATTTGGTTTAGATGATTATAAAAATCATTATCCTAACGAATTATCAGGAGGTATGAAACAAAGAATATCATTGATTAGAACTATTTCATCAATGCCTTCGCTCATTTTATTAGATGAACCTTTTACTGCTCTTGATTTACATCAAAAACTACTGATAGAAAAACTTATCATTAATGAAAAAATAAAAAATCAACAAACATTAGTATTTATAACTCATGACATAGAGCAAGCCATAGCTTTAGGAGATAGGGTTGTGATTATTAATGGAAGCCCAGCAAAAATTATTCATGATGAACAAATAAAATTCTTAACTGATAGTGCTGGACGAGATTCAATTAAAGTACGTCAAGATTCTAAATTCTCAACATATTTTAAATCAATTTATAGTGTATTTAATAATGGTCAAAAAGAAGCATAATATCATACAGGCTTTAATAATAATTATTTTTTTATTAATGTGGGAATATTTTGTTAAAGATTCTACAAGGTTACAATTTCTTTATGGATCACCCAGCTTAATTTATAAATCATTTATCGAAAGTTGGCAGAATAATAATATATATATTGATCTTATTTATACTTTTTCAACGACTATGTCTGGTTTCCTTATTGGAAATATCACTGGTATAACAATAGGTCTTGCATTAGTATATTCCCCCTTATTGTCTAAAGTATCAAAGCCATTTATTATTGCTCTAGGAGCAATTCCAATTTTTTCAATTGCTCCAATGATGATCATTTGGTTTGGAACAGGTTTCATAGCAAAAGTATATATGGTTATATTTTCTACATTTTTAATTACAACATTACAAGCTTATACAGGTGCTGTCAGTGTCGATAAAAAATATAAGAATTTGTTCAATTCCCTTAATGCAAAGGACAAGCATTACTTTCTTTATGTACAGATTCCAAATTCAATAATATGGGTTTTTGCCTCTTTTAAAATTACAATCGGATTTGCTCTTTTGGGAGCCTTTATTGGTGAATTTATATCATCTGATAAAGGTTTAGGACATTTGATAATTAAATATGGAAGTCTTTACAATATTCCTATGGTTTTTGTAGGTTTATTACATATTATTGGCATAGCATTAATTTTAAACTTATTAATAGGACTACTTGAAAAACGAATAATAAAATGGAAACTACAATAATATTTAAGATTCCACCTAATAAGCAAATATAAAAGAAAATAACAAATTAAGTTTATTCACAAGCTATTTGAATTGAATTATTATTTCTTTAAGATCATTTTCAGTAAGTGTAATATATGGTCTTGCAGGAATCTGAATAACAGGTTTCAACTCTTTCTTTTTAGTTAGAGCCATCGCTTTCCAAGAAACCTGACCAGTCTCATAGAATTTAGCCCCAAAGAATTTTCTCCTATTGAGGGTTATTGGAATGTTAGGATTAACAGTGCCACCAAATTGATGAATTGCTCCATAAGGAAAATTTGCAATAATAATAAAAGAGGATTTGCCTTCAGGTCTTGTACCCCTTCAGAATTAATTCTAACAAAATGGCATAAAAATACTTGGTCGTTATTCATATACAAAATTATTTATAGGATATAATTACTAATAGTTAAAATAATCTGAAAAGTGTAGAAAGTGATATTGGTGAATTATAGTCAAAAGTAAAGTAAAAGAATATTTCACTCTTGAACTGTCTCAAAATGTTCGCTAACCACGATACCGTATGTCAGGTTGAACATAAACAAACATTTAATACTTTATTTCATATTCAAGAAAAATGTTTCATACAAACGAAATGGTAAGACAAACTTGTATTTACCAATGTCATTGTAATAGATTACAAATTGAATTTGATAAAAATTATTTCCGCATCTCAATGGCGACCCTCATTTTTATACACCCTATGAACCCGATTAAGTTTGATACCATGCAAAAATATCCGGCAAAGATTTTTACATTTTTTTGAAATCCGAATAAGTTCAATTATCACTGCTATCGCAATAAATTGCCAAAATATCCGAATAGCATTTCACGTTTGAATGTGCCTTATTCTTTAGACTTGTAAACCATTCAGCATCTTTCATATACTCAAGGACTGAACCAGCCAGACACGAATAGTCCGCACTACAATTAGCCAATGATTCACTTTGTTTAAACAATTGCCGGGCAAATTCTAAATCGCCAAGATGACGAACTATTGCATCGGCAATACGTTGGTAAACAAAACAAATTGAAAGTTGAAAATCGTATTCTTCAACTTCATCATCACTTTCGTTTTTTTTCAGAGCAACAGAACTATCAACTCCACCATTGCAGTATTTATCTTGGTTATTATCAATAAATTCTATAACATCAACAATTACTTTTCTGACATTTTCTTTATTTATAAAGCTACCCGAAAAGAACCCTGCTATCATGTCTGTCAAGTTTTCTTCGGGTGTTTGTTCAGCAGGATTGACTCTGACATACCATGTCCCGTCAGGAAGCTGTTTTCTCATCATCCTTGTCTCAATTAAATTGTCTTATAATATTTTAACTCAAAAACTATTGTATTTTTCTCATTACATTCTTTTTCATAATACGATTTTACCCATTCGTATTCAAAATCATCAATGGAACTTATTATTTCCATACAATTATCAAAGTTGCCTAAATTCCTATTTATTTCTGCCATCATTAATTTTTGTTCGTCATCATTGTCATCCAGTAAATCTAATAATCTGTGAATATTGTCATCCCAAAGTATTTTGTCATTTTCAGAATTAAAAAGTTCTTTTTCGTTTCGGACTCTATCATTAAAACCCCACCATATTTTTTGTCTTATATAAAGTTCATTTTCCTTGTATTTGCTTAATTTATTTTCTAATGCCGTGAAATAATCATCAAAGGACAGAAATTTAGCAAATTCAACATCCTTAAACAGACTATTAAAATCAGACCATCTATAGTCTCCAATAAGTAGTTCTTTACTAAGCCAAAATATTTCATTGCATTTTATGCATTTAGTTAGAATAGGAAATTCTGTTTGAAAGCGACCAATTTGCTTACCATCGGAATATATTTTTACTCCGAATGAATTTCCAGATTTAAGACTGTTATTCGCAACCAAGTTTTCACATTTAGGACATTTGTAAACATAAACATTGCCCAATTGCATTTTTGTTCTCCTATTTATTATTGAATTACTGTTATTATTTCTTTTGTTTCTATACCATCCATATCAAAAAAATGATCTACAAAGCTGTAATTGTAAGTTGGTTCATTACCTTTGTTATACTTTGGATCACGTATCTCTTTGTCCATTTTAAAAAAATTAAGACGTTCAATTATTACTTTCAGAAATTCTGTTATTGATGCTTCAACAGGCTTTCTAATAAAATAATAATGCATGTTATCCTTATCTTCCTCAATATTGTATTCGCCATAATAGGCTGTGCTTTCATCGGAATATTCTAACATCATATAATATGGCAATAAAGTGTTATATTCATTTATGGGCCAACCAACTCCTAAACAAATGTAATATGCTTCACCAACATTATTTGGTTTAGGAAGTTCAATAAAAAAAATCACACAGTCGCTAAAAAACAAACATTCATCTTCCTTGATTATATGGTATTTGATATTCCAATTGTGTTTAAGAATACTATGTTTATCTACTTCATCAACCTTTAATCCGCCAGAACTTCTGTCCCATAGCTCATTTAATATATTTACTTTTTCCTCATCAGATGCTATGAAAAAATCATAAGACTTTTCAAAGAAATAATCTCTGAAAAGCAAGTGCGAGAACATGATGTTTTGTGAATTTTTTAATGTTGCCATTTTATTACCTTTTCCTTTCTGTTATTTATTCTTACTTGCTGCTTCTTTGGTGTCCGGCAAATACAAAATACTCGGAACAGTTTCGAGGTACTTTTCTAAACAAGTGTATATTTTGTTATAAATCATAATAATTAAACTCCAATATTTTGATAAAAATATATCATTCAATAGTAACCCTAACAATTCAAGTATTTGAGATTTCATTATGTAGTATCATTTGAAAATAAATTAATAAACAAAGACTACTGAATTTCATCCCTTTATTAATCATCAATACCAACCTCAAATTTATCTTCAATAAAGCCGATAATTTGAATTACTATATAAAGTATTATAATAGGTATAATGAAATTTAATATGACCACCTGATCGATAAAAAAATGCATGTACAAAAAGATTGAAATACACAATAACAAATCGACCAAATATGGTATAAATTTTAAATTCTTGAAAGGAAGAAATGCTATTACATAAAACATTGTATAACTGGTGATACCAGCAAGCCACAAGCTAAAATCATCAACAAACATTATCCAACCAAAGTATTCAAAAACAAAGTAAAGACCAATAATAGCTAGACAGCTTAAGATAGCGACAAAGATATATAAATATCCATTCTTAATCATTTTTTTTATCCATTGAATTATGGTAATTAAAGAAGCTATGAATATACCTATTACAAAATAGATATTTCCATAGCGTGAAAGTAATTGAAAAAAACTATTGTTTTCAACGATTCTAAAACTTTCGTTTGTAATTGACTTATCATCAACACAGCTAACAGTAATTAAAGTTAGCATGAAAAATAACATAATATTTAGAGTTCTGCTTTTCATTGTACACCTCCTTTTTTTATTTCGTTTAAAGTTTTAATTAGAACTTTATCCTTCTCCCAACTCCATTTAGGTTTATTAGTGGTATAATTTGCATTTTTATCCATTACCCAAACTTCAGTTTTACCAGTTGTTAAATCATAATTCCATAATTGTTTTTCTATGCTTTTAGGATTTTTCTCATAATAACTTTTTAACATTAATCCTGTATTCCTTGTTCTTTGATTTTTATTATTAATCATTTCATTAATTTTGCTTTTTACCCAAGCATCGGACAACTGTTTATTACCTCTTTTGTCCACAGATAATTGTGAAAAGTTGGTTTTATTCTCTACAATAAGTATTTCAATTTTTCCGTTCTTCTTTCTTATATAAACACCATCAATTCCGTGTATAGATGTTGTTTTTGACCTTAACTTTGTATAACCCATTGCTGTTAATCGTAAGGCAGTAGACCGATCACCTATCCTCCCCATGATATGTTTATTGGCTATTTTAATTTTACCAACTATTGTTTCAAGTTCGGAGGAAGTTTTTTTACTTTTTTCTATTAATTCTTTAGGTACAGGCTCATTTCCTTTTTTGACTTCATGCTTTAAGTCAGTCTCTTGCTTTAGGTTGATATTTTCAACTTGTTTTGGTTTTATTGAATTTTTAGCTATATTTTTTGCTGATAAACCAAGTATCAAAAAGCTAAATAATACAAATAATACCGATATTTTTTTTAACATGATACACCTCAACTAATTTATAAATAAAAAGGGCATTTTCACAATTTGCTCTAAGTTGAGGTATCGCTAAATACCTTGAACAGCACAAACGGAAAACGCCCCATTATCGGGGCGAGTCCATTATAGTTCTGTTCAATTCAAAATTAGCGATTTTCAACTTAGAACGATAATAAGACCACGCTTATAATCTATATTTTAACCTAAAATTTCAATAACTTACATTATTTCTCGAATTAATTTTACAATACAACAAATTTACAAAAAATATTTTATTCATGTGAAAAAAAAAATAAATTGGATGAAAAATAATTTTCGGACTGAAAACAGTGTGAGAAGTTTTCGTCAGAAATGACGAAAAAAGGATTATTGGAAATCTTAATTCAATAAAATAATATGAATTTAATTGTACAAACAAAATTCCAGATGACAGTAAATGTTGTATATTAAATTAATTAATAATGAATTATCGTAATACATATTTGTGTTGATGTAATTTAATATTGATGTGAACGTTGAAGGATGATATATTCTGTTTTTTTTTTAAATTTGTATATAATTTATTGATTAAAAGATGATAGATAACAAAATTAAATATATATTTTCTGGACATGAGTCTTTTCAATGTAGACAGTTGTGGTTAAAGAAGGGTTTTGACTTTATCAAGGCTGGAAATTCTTTTAGTACAGAAGATGCCGTAGTTAAACTTGGTGTTGGGAAAAATATGGTTTCATCCATCAGATTTTGGCTCAAGGCTTTTAATATTACAGATAAGAACGATAATCTCACAAATTTTGGATTAAAACTCCTTAGTGATGATGGTTGGGATCCTTTCTTAGAGGATGAGAACAGTATTTGGCTTTTACACTATAATTTAGTAAAAAATAATTTTGCTTCAACATATAGTTTAATATTCAATTCTTTTAGATTTGAGAAAATTAGATTTAATAGAGATAACTATCAAAGTTTTATCAAAAGAAAGTTGGAAGAGACTAATAGTGTTCCTGTCAGTGAGAAAACAATAACGGATGATTTTAATGTTTTCTTAAAGATGTATTTAAATAACTCTACAAACTTAAAGGAAATTGAAGACAGTTATTCTGGAATTTTATCTGACTTAAATTTGATTCAAAATTTTGGAAGTAAAAGAGAAGAATCATACGGAATTGAAAATGATACAAGGGAAAATCTTTCGGATTTAGTACTTCTTTATTCAATAATTGAAAATGATGAATTTGGAGATTCATTGAATTTAAACTTACTCGAAAATAGCTACAATAGCCCAGGTGTAATTTTTTCTCTTAATAGGACTGCCATGCAAGCTAAAATCGAACAATTGGTTAGCAAATTTAACTTTATTACTTATCATAACCAAGCTGGGATAAGAGAAATTCAGTTTAAAGAAAAACCATTACCAACCTCAATTTTGGACGGATATTATGATAAATAACTATTCGACATCCATAAATATTATTCGAGATTCCGAGAAAGAAATAAATTATATTCTTACTCCAAACGCCAAAAATGTTGCCAACCAAATTGTAAATGATTTCAAACTTGGTATAAGATCTTTTAACATAGTGGGTACATACGGTACTGGTAAATCGTCATTCCTAGTTGCTTTTGAGAAAAGCTTAAAAAAATATCATAAATACTTTAATCTAAAATTCAAGACAAATCAATCAGTTGATTTCTTGAAACTTGTAGGTTCTTATGATTCTCTAATTAATGTTTTTGAAGAGCATTTTCAAATTCAAACTAAAGAAAACCGAATAGAGCATATTCTATCAGAGATTTATAATCAATATTATGGCATGAAAAGTGAAAATTCAGTGCTTTTTGTCATTATTGATGAATTTGGAAAATTTCTTGAATATGCCTCAGATAACAACCCTGAAATGGAATTGTATTTTTTCCAGCAACTTTCAGAATTCTGTAATAACACAAAGTACAATATTGTATTAATTACAACAATTCATCAAAGTTTTGAATCATATTCACTTTCTTTAAAAAACCATCAGAAACAAGAATGGTTAAAAGTAAAAGGTAGATTTAGAGAAATCACATTCAACGAACCGATTGAGCAATTACTATATCTAGCTTCTGAACATATTTCTAACTTGAATCTTGAAATTGACCAGAAAATAAAATTTTCCAAATTAGTCAGTTTGATTAAAACATCTAAAGCCTTAAATTTTGAGGATACATTTTATGATAATTATCTAAAAAAGTTATTTCCTTTAGATCTAATTTCAGCAAGCATTTTATCTCAATCCTTACAGAAATATGGTCAGAACGAAAGGTCTTTATTCTCTTTCTTAGAATCCACAGATTATACAGGATTGAACAATTACAGCAGGTCAATAAATCCATTTTTCAACATCTCTTGTGTCTATGACTACTTAAATTATAATTTCTACTCTTTTTTAACTTCAAAGTACAATCCTGATTTTGCTCATTGGTCTTCAATTAGATCTTCAATAGAAGAAACGGAAAGAGTATTTGATGAATCTGTGAATAATTACATCAAAATTATAAAAACTATAGGTCTTTTAAATATTTTTATACCATCAGGAGCTTTACTTGATAAAAAGTTTTTAGCAGAATATTTAAAAATTTGTAATGGGATTCAGAATGCATCTAATCTCATTGATGATCTAGAACATCATAAAATCATCATTTTTAGAAATTATACTCAAAGATATGTTCTTTTTGAAGGTACGGACTTAGACATACAGACTGCATTACTCGAAGCAGGTAATCGGTTGACTGAAACATCTGACATATCTAATCTTGTTAAGAAGTACTTCCAATTTGCACCAGTTTTTGTTAAGCAATATTCGTTCCTAAACGGTACTCCGAGATTTTTTGAATATGTCATTTCGGATGAACCAATAAATCAGATTCCTGTAAATGAAATTGACGGCTTTATCAATTTGATTTTTAATGAGAATATTAATCTTTCAAAACTAGAGAAACACTCTCTAAAACAATCAGAAGCCATTCTTTATGCTTATTATTCCAATTCAACTGAAATTAAAAATGTTCTTTTTGAAATCGAGAGAACACAGAAAGTCATTCAAGAAAATTCAGAAGACAAAATAGCCGTCAAAGAGCTGAACAACATTATAGACCATTACAAGAATTTATTAAGATATTATATCTTAGAGAACAATTTCTCCTCTAAATCAGAAGTAATTTGGATTTGGAAGGGACACCGTCAAGAAATAAAATCCAAAAAGGATCTGAATAAATTATTATCACAGATTTGTGATTCTGTTTATCATAAAACTCCGATTTATAAAAACGAACTAATTAACAATTAAATGATGATGCTCACTAAATAACTTTGAA
>CAZEHW010000140.1:0-5905 GCA_964511865.1 uncultured Hyphomicrobiales bacterium
TTTTTTCTTCCAGCAACTGATTAGCATGCTTTTTTGTTTTATATCGGTTGTATAAAACAAGCACAATAATAATGATTAAAACTGAAGAAACAATAAAAAGTATAAGCTGTAATCTATTGGTTTTACGTAATAATTCATTTTCTAAAGTTTTGTTCTCAGTTTCAATCCTGACTTCAAGTTCTGAAATTTTATTTCTGTTTGCCTCATTAAAAATTGAATCTCTAATAGCAATAAAATCTGTTTCATATTTATAAGCTTTTTCAAAATCTTTGGTTTGATAGTAAATATCTGAAAACAGACTGTAAGCTTTTGCCATCAAATCAGGAGATTGTGATTTCGATGCGATTGAAAAACTTTCTTCTGCAAACTTTAATGCTGCCTCATAGTTATTTTTATGCAAATAAACATTTGAGATATTGAACAATACTAAATACCTAGACCTGATGTAAACCGGACCTTCGAACTTCGACAGAGCCAAATTCAAATACCTTAAGGCTTCATCATAAATTTTTTTGTAGAAGTAAGTCAATCCTATATTAGTGTAGGCATTAGCAACACCTTCAGTATTCCCTAATTTTTTCATTAAGTCTAAAGCCCTAAAGTTGTAGTGCAATGCTTTGTCTAAACTGTCCATATCAATATAAATCAATGCAATATTGGACAACGATTTTGCTTGTCCTGAAGTATCCTTCAACTCGGTGTAATTCTTCAATGCCTGGAAATTGTACTCTCTTGCCTTTTCAAGGTTTAGAATGTAATAATAGACGATAGCAATATTATGATAGGATTCGGCAATACCTCTTTTATTGTTCAAGTCGCGGTTGATTTTCAAAGCTTCCAAATTCATACTCAATGCTTCATTATATTTGCTTATTAAACCATAAACATCACCTAAATCAATCGCAATATCAGCAATATATTTAACAAGATTTTCTTCTCTTGCTAAAGAGAGTGCTTTTTTGAAGTGCACAATAGCTGATTTGTAATCACTGAGAGTTCTGTAACATTTTGCCACAGATGTCTCGGATTTGATAATTAATTCAATGTCAGCTGTTTTTTGAGCTAATATTACTGCTTGACTTGCATAATCAAGAGACTTTTCAGGATATTTTGTCTTATTTTTATTAACATAATCAATAATTCTATTGATTTTATCATTTGCTGAAAGAGACTCAAAGTTGGAGATTAGGGAATCATTAGATTGAGAAATAAGAGAATCAAAAGTAAACAATAACAACATTGTTGTCAATAGAAAATATATGATATTCTTACTTTTTGCCCTCATTCAAGCATTTTTTTTATTTTAATAAATTATGAACCACAAAATTATAGTGAACTTTTATACACTCAATTAGTTAAAATTACTACAAATTTCACTTTTTAAGTTCCGTACATTTGTAACAAGAAAACAGTTAAAGTTCTTTTAAAACAAATTTACAAAATTTGAAATTAGGATATATTCCTTTTTTTCAGTTAATTAAAAATTAATTTAAATAATAATTTGCAATTAATAAAATAAAATCATAATTTATTTTGTAAATATTGAAAAATTGTTTATTTTTTATTTAGAATGTAGGTAATTTAGAAAAAAGTCTTATGGTTAAATTAATTAAATATTTTTTTGTTGTAATTTTAGCAATGCAATTGTCTTCTCAGCTTTTTGCTCAGATGGAAGACGATGTTATAGCTGATTATTCCTACAGAAATTATGATGTATCAAGGACAATTGTCAGAGACTTGAACCAAGATGGAGTATATGACACTTATTCAATTTGTTGGCGTGATGGAAATGTAAGTAATCACCATATTTTAGCTATTGGTGATATTCGGAGATGGCCCCCTTCAGGTATTCCGACCAGAGATATTATGTCATCAAATCAAAATACAAACTCATTAATTGAAGCTTACTTCACAATGAATACCAATTTAATATATAATTGGTTTGTTAAATATTCAGATAATGATACTGTATTTTACTATGACAATCTTAATGACCTTCAGATCATATCGGATGTATATGAGTATTCGAGTGAAAGCATTGATTTTAATGTCGCTCCGAACCCAGCACAAGAGTATTTTGAATTTGATTATGCTTTGAAACAAAGCGGATGGGTAACAATTACCTTATATAGCGAAATAGGAATAGTTGTTGATGTTATTGAAGAAGTTTATAAAAATGAAGGAAATTACAGGATTCACTATACTTTGAAGGATATAAGTTCCGGAAAATATTACTTAACTGTTAAATTGGGTACAGATGAATTATTTACGCGACAAATTGTGATAGTAAAATAATTTTAGGATATTAATGATTTACGGTTTTAATTGTTATTTTTAACTTTTAAAACCGTTTTTTTAATAATAATTGGAAGAATTATGAGAATAGCAGTAGCCGACGATCATGCAATAGTTCGAAAGGGATTGAAGTTGATACTCGAGACTGAGTTTGGGAAAATATCATTGGATGAAGCGAATTCAGGAGATGAATTAGTGGAGTTGGCTATTAAGAAGGATTATGATATAATTATTCTTGATATTTCAATGCCCGGTAAGGATATATTGGATACTTTAAGGACAATCAAAGCGAAAAAACCACATATTCCGATATTAATTTTCTCAATGAATCCTGAAAAGGCATACGCAGTAAGAATGTTAAAAGCCGGAGCAAATGGATATATCAACAAGGACTGCTCACATGATGAATTAATTGAAGCTGTTAAAAAAGTTGCCGCAGGTAGAGGTTATATTTCTTCAACTTTATCTGAATTATTAGCTGCGGAATTAAGGGAAGATTCTAAAAAACCGGTTTATCAGAAACTTTCCGACAGAGAATTTCAAATTTTATGTATGGTTGCCTCGGGGATGAACTTAGACGAAATCGCTGATAAGATTTATTTAAGTAAAAACACAGTAAGCAATCATCGTAACAGCATACTAAGAAAACTTAATCTTAGAAACAATTCTGAGATAACTGCTTATGCAATGAAAAACGAATTAATTTCTTAGTTATTCTATTTTAATTAGCTCTGAATTCCTTATCAATTACAGTTAGTCTCCCGGGGTAAGTAATTGGACCTAAAGGTGTTGATACAGTAGGTTTAATGTCAAGCTTAACTCTTGAAGTACTACCATTAACACCACCTAAAGCCAAAGCTAAATTCAGAACATCGTTGTATCCTTTTTGTCCAAAAAATTCAAATAAGTCTAATTTAATTTTAATAGGTATTATCGTTGACCTACCTGTTGCAGGAATATCGATTGGGCTGTCAATGTCTCCTGATACGGTTAGCTTATCATCAATATATAGCTTCCAATCAAGACTGCGAATAGTTGAACTTGTTTTTTGAGTACCGGTAGTTCCATCATTAGGATTTTGTGCCGCAACATTCAGAACAAATTCTGCAGGTAATTTTTTTGAATTAAACAACTGTACTAAATTCAATCCATCAGTCATCGAAAAATCAGATATATTTTTCTTGTTGCTTAAAGTAATATTGTTCAATTTGAAATCATTTATATTTTCAAGTTTAAATTCAAGCTTCCGCAGGTTAATTAAAGTCTGGGTTACTTTTTTTATATTTGCACAACCAAAAATAGTTATAATTAATGCAAATATTAATACTACCTGTTTAAACATCAGATTTTTTGTCATTGCTAACCTTTTTTGAAATGATAATGAAATTTAATTTAAAGTCCGGCTTCTTCGAACAATTGCTCAGGTTTCTTCCCTGAACCGGATCGAACTGTATCGGATAGAATTTTATTCTGTTTATTAGACAAACTCAAATTGGACAAAAGTTTCACTTTAGCAACGAGTAATTTTTCCTCAATTGGTTTGCTCAAAAAATCATCAGCACCGGCTTCAATAGATTTAATCTGATTGGCAACATCATTCAATGCAGTAACAATAACAACAGGAATGTCTTTTGTTGAGTCCTGATTTTTTAATCTGCTGACGGTTTCGTAACCATCCAATCTTGGCATCATTACATCTAATACTATAGTATCGGGCAGTTTTTCTACAACTTTTTCAAGGCAGTCAATGCCATCAAATGCTTCTGATGCATCATATCCGTTTGCTTCAAGATATCTTCTTAATAATTTTGTTGTAATCCTGTTATCGTCCACTACCAATACAAATGGCTTTCTCATAAATTTTTCCTCTTAAAATTTTGTTTAAGCTTATCTTAAACATTAAATAAATAATAGTAATACAAAAACAATTCAAAATAACAAATATATTATATATTTCCAAAATATTTCAGTAATACATTTCAAATTAAAATAAAAGTATTCAGATAATAAGTCAAATTCATAAATATCAAACTATACCGCATCATTGAAATTCTGAAAAAGCGGTATACTTCCCGACAAAAACAGACTGAATATTGTTGCATAAAAAATAATCATCAATACGATGAAAATTAATCCTATTATTGCTAAAACTTTAAATATATAAAACAATCTTTGCTGACGCTCAATTGCACGGTTTAATTCATTCATGCTGTTTGCAAAAACATAATTTCTAAAATGCTCCGCCGCTTCTTTCATTCGCAAACCGGCAAAGATATAAGGAACACCAAAAACAGCTCCAATAATTGTTAAGCAAGAAATGGCGCCGTATATAATCAAAATGACAGCTAAAAAAGTCATATCCTTACTCATTTTTGTTATTATAGTTTTAATATCTACCACCTGAACGTTTGGAGGATATTGCTGTTTATTCAAATTATCAAGATTTTCCATAATTACTCCCTATTATTTTATTCATTTATTAACTATTAATATTTTCAATTTCTTCGAGCCATACTTTAGATTCTGCATCACTTGGCATTCTCCAATCAGTTCTTGGGGATAGTGATACAGTACCTACCTTAACTCCATCAGGCATGCATGAACGTTTGTATTGATTCAAAAAGAATCTTTGATAGAACACCTTCATCCATTTACTTATTTCACTTCTTGTATAAGCGCTTTTGAAAGCAATTTGAGCTAGAAATAGAATTTTCTCAGGAGAATAATTCAGTCTTATTGAGAAATACAAAAAGAAATCATGTAATTCATAAGGTCCGATAACTTCTTCAGTTTTTTGTGCTATCTGACCCTTTCGATTAGCCGGAAGAAGTTCTGGAGAAATGGGAGTATCGCAAATATCATATAAAAATTTTGAAATTTTACCGGAAAATTTTTCGTCTGCTGCCCATTTAATTATATACTGAACAAGTGTCTTGGGAATTCCGGAGTTAACATTATACATACTCATATGGTCTGCATTATAAGTACTCCAGCCCAAAGCAATTTCAGATAAATCACCTGTACCAATAACGATACCTTTGTATTTATTTGCTAAATCCATTAAGATTTGAGTCCGTTCCCTTGCCTGAGAATTTTCATAAACAATGTCTTTTGTATGTGGATTATGCCCAATATCTTTAAAGTGATCCTCTACAGCTTTATTGATGGGTATGGATTTAAAACTAACTCCAAGTAATTTTGCAAGTCCTTCTGCGTTTGATTTTGTTCTTGAGCTTGTGCCTAGTCCGGGCATCGAAACGGCAATAATATTCTTTTTTTCTATTTTCAATTGTTTATATGATTCAATTATGACAAGAAGAGCCAAAGTTGAATCTAAACCACCTGAGATACCAATAATTGAACTCTTTGAGCCAATGTGTTTCAATCTTTTCATAAGACCGGTTGTCTGTAAAGAAAAAATCTCGTTACAAACATCTTTACGATTATTTAATTCATCAGGAACAAAAGGTGAACTACTTACTTTTCTGAACAGCTTCCTGTCTTTAAGTTCTTTCAATGAATAGTTAATTATTCTGAATTTTCTTAATGAATTTGAAATCCCGTATGAATTATTTTTATGTCTTTCATTATTTAGTTTTTCAATATCAAT
>CAZEHW010000140.1:5915-6474 GCA_964511865.1 uncultured Hyphomicrobiales bacterium
AGCGATTTGTGTCTCAAATTTAAATCTCTCAGTTTCTGACAGAATAATTCCGTTTTCTGAAATTATGGAGTGCCCTGAAAAAACTGTATCAGTTGAGGATTCATTTGGTCCTGAGGAAGCCATTGAGTATGCCGCCAGGCATCTTGCAGACTGCATTTTTACCAGATTTAATCTATATTGAGGTTTGGTCAGGTATTCATTACTGGCTGATAAATTCATAATAATATGTGCTCCTGAAACCGATAAATCACAGCTTGGAGATTTAACTGCCCACAAATCTTCGCATATTTCAATTCCAAAACTTGCGTTCGGGTCTTCCTGTTGTTCAAAGATTATATCAGTTCCAAAAGGTATTTGATTTCTATTAAATTTAATGAAATCACTGTTCCTGTCAAATTCCGAAGAAAACCAACGTTCTTCATAATATTCACCTGTATTACAAAGATACGTTTTTGGAATAACTCCAAGAATATTCCCATTATTCAAAACAACCGCACAATTATACAATTTGCTTTTATGAGATATGGGAGAGCCCACAACTACAACTATTTTTTTATTT
>CAZEHW010000140.1:6484-9132 GCA_964511865.1 uncultured Hyphomicrobiales bacterium
AATACAGATACCCTTGCCAGAAAGGATTCTCTGTTAATAGATTCTCTTGCTTTGCTAATTAACTTGCTCTGAAAGAATAAATCTCCGCAACTATATCCGGTTATGCTAAGTTCAGGAAAAAGAATGAATTGACATTTTGACTTTTCTGCTAAAGAAATAGCAGAAAGAATTTCTTTAGTATTAAAATCAACATCAGCTATTCTCATTTCAGGTGAGATAACAGCTAATCTGATATATCCATATTTTGATAATTGTTCAACCATAACTACTAAATTATTAATAATATATGATATATCAAATTCTGTTCCAAAATTAATATAAATTAGATTTTTGTCGGGTGAGGTTAATAATTCAAACGGTTACAAAAAAAAGCTGAGCCGGAAAAAACGACTCAGCCAATTTTGTTTAAAATTTTATTCTGCAATATTGTACTCTAAAAGTATTTGCTCACTTCCCTGCATACGAAAATATTCTGTTCCCATTAGCTCAATTACCATAGGATTCATAACGTGCTTTACCAAACCAATATTAACTGCATAATATTGTATTGATTCAACAGTAAAAGGAATTTCGATTGGAAATCCCGAAAATGAAGCAGTGCCGCCGAAAGTATAGCTAATCTTGTATTTTTTTGTACTTACGGACTTGTCCATATTAGTTCCATATGTAATATCTTCCATACCTTCATATTTAACTTTAATATCAAAAACATCATCGAGGATAACTGTAAATCCACTAAAAGGAAATTCGACCTGGTCTAAATCCTGAGTAAATAATGTCCATTCAGTTCCATTTTCATCAGCTGTTTTGTACCAGGTTTCAGGTACATCAATAGGTAAAGAAAAATCCAACGGAGGCAATAACTTGGAAAACTCAAAAATCTGTGTTTTGGTGGCATAGTAAAACTTACTGTCTTCAATTTTATTCCCCGATAAATCCTGAATATTGAATATATAAGCTTCCTTTTCACCTTTCATTTCAGTACCACCAGTGATATATTTTGAACTGAACTCCGAATCAACAACTTTGTTACCATCATCGTCAAGCTCATAATTTGTATATGTCCACCATGAACCAACTGTCAAAGGAAAATATTTGTTGGTAGTATCATTAACAGGTGGCTTGGTACTTTCTTCAGCACAAGAATAAAGAAAAGCACCGATAAATACTGCAAACATCAAATTCAGCAAAAATCTTTTCATAAAAGAACTCCTTAAATTTATTTAATATTGTATTTAATTAATTTCGATTCATAGCCGGGTAAGTTTATGCTACCCATAACCGGAAAAGCAACTGAGGAAGAACTTAATGATTCAAAAACCATTCCTATGTCATTAGCATAATACTGATAAAGTTCTCTTTCAATGCCAATATTCAAAGTGCCAAGAAGTGGAATTGTTAAATCAGCATCAAATTCAAATGTAATCAGGTACTCATCAGTTTCAATTGATTTCCCGTTGATATTTAAATTCTTTTTTCCTTCCCAAGAAGCCAGTATATCAATTTTCCCGTTCATTTTAACAAGAGGAAGATTTGGAATTGTAACATTATCAAGGTTTAATCTGTAAATTCTCCATAAGTCATCGTCAGGATCAACAATCTTAATCCATTCATTTTCGCTCAGAGTTACCAACTGGAAAGGAATGCCTTTGAAGAATTTTGCAATATATGTCTGCAATGTAAATAACTTATTGTTCTCTATCGCATAAAATAAATCATCTGATTTTTTGTAATTTATATCTGAACGGCTAAATACTGAAAATTGTTTTGCATTTTTGCCGGCTTTTATTAATTCATTTTCAACAACTATTGAATCTATCGTTAATGAGGTAGCTACAATCCTGTTCAATGTATCTAACTGATGCGTTTCATAAACCCAATATGAACCAATATTGTCTGGGAAATACCTGACCTTGTTCTTTAATGAATTTCCCTGAGTATCGGAATCATCATAATATGGTGAATTAGGATAACGTTCGGAACATGCAATCAATCCTAAAATCATAAATGAGAGAATAAGTATTTTTTTATTCATATTTCTTCCTTTTTTAAAAACTGACTTAAAAACGTTTTTAAATTTATTATATTTTAAGAGTTTAAGAGTACAACCGGTTATTTTCATTTATGTTGTTTGCTTTTTGACATGATATAAAAAAACATATAAAAACTCAAACAAAAAGTCAGACTTAATTGAATATAAACCGGTGTTGAAAACAAGTCTGAATTTAAGAAAACTGTTTCAATAAGAATAAATTTTACAATATAATAAATAATTTTGCTGATTATTATTGACAGAAACAATGCCGTACCGGTTAATATTGCATTTGTTCTAAAAGATTGAGTGCCAATTTTCATTGAGAATAATTTCAAAAGAATAAAGTACAACCAAACATTTATAAGCATTTCCATCATAACTACTGCTACTTTCGGAAATACCGGATGTCCTGAAAACAGAAATGACACCAAAGGTAATGTAAATGCCAGAACATAAGCATTTGTTTTATTGGTATGAACGATAGCCAATATAATAATTATTCTAATTGGTTCAATAAGATATAAAGGGAAACTAAGCAAATGTGAGAAAGTTGGAACAAAATAAATGGTGGAGATAAATAATAAATCCAACAGTAATGTCTTAGTTGTTAAAA
>CAZEHW010000141.1:0-9118 GCA_964511865.1 uncultured Hyphomicrobiales bacterium
ATATACTAGTATTTGGATGTATAATTTAGAGAATAATCTTGAAACCCAGATAATTAAATTAAATCCTCCTTTTAGTAATGGAACAATTTATCCCGCAATAAGTATATCAAAAAATTCTGATACTTTGTTTTTCAAAGAAGTTAACGGCTTATGGGAAATATATATGATTGATTTATCAAAAATAATTAGTTTTCCGGAAATAAAATATGGTTCGGTCGGGACTGAAGGAAAATTCAAAGAACTTCTTAATGTTCCTGCTGGTAATGCTTCATCAAATGTTATATATAATCCGTTAACCGATGAATTAATTTGGGTAGCTAATATAAGTTCAAGCGGTTTTCCTTATACAACCTATTCACTTCGAAAAGCCAAGAAATCAACGCTTAATGGTCAATCAACAATGTCTGGAGGAACGGAAATATTTAGAACAAGTTCAAAAGGCAATATCTCTCAACACAGGTGTCATCCAATCAGTATATCTCCGGATTTCAATAAATTAGTTATTGCAATGATATTAGATTCTAATGGATGTAACAAATGCCAGAAAGACTTGTATATTATTGATATTAATTCAGGAAAAATAATAAAACAACTAACAACTGATGGAGCTAATCGTGTGTCTCACGAGGATCCTGATTGGTCACCGGATGGACAGTGGATTTCTTTTACTTCAAATAGGGAAGGATTAAGCAGTATCTGGATAATTCGACCTGATGGTACTGACTTAACCAGATTAACTTGCGATACCACTTATGACTACGGAGCTTCCTGGTCACCTGATTCCAAACAAATTGCCTTTACTTCAGTTAAAGATGGAAATCATGATATTTATCTTTTAGATGTTGACCGGTGTTTGAATATACTTGGTTCAAAATCCAGCAGTTTTGAAAATAGAAATATTGTTCTTAATAAAGATGCTTGTTTAGATTCTGCAAATAAATCCGTAATGATTTGTCCGCCTCTGAATTGGAGAGGTGGTTCTATTTGGTATAAAAAAAAGTTCCCTGTACAGCAAGGTTTTAGTACTGAGTTTTCATTCAGTATGTCTGAAGGTGTTGATAAATATGTTGATGAGCAATATCCCGGTGCTGACGGTATAGCTTTTGTAATTCAGAATTACGATAATAATGCAATTGGTTCTTTTGGTGGCGGTATAGGATTTGAAAATATTCCAAACAGTCTGGCTATCGAATTCGATACTTATAAAAATATTAGTGAAGATTCAGAATCTAATTTAGATGACCCAAATGAAAATCATATTGCCGTTTTTTGTAATGGCACCTTGCGAAATACAGCCAAACATAATAGTCCTGCTGATTTGGCAACAAATGACACCATAATGGATTTAGTACCTGATTCAATAATTTATTATTCAAAAATCGAATACAATATTGAACCAAATACTTTACAAGTATGGTTAGATACTAATGATTCTTTTTTAAATCCGCCTGTAATCTTTATTAGTGATTTAGACATATCCAAACTAATGGATTTAACTTGTAATGAATATGCATGGATGGGATTTACTTCTTCGTCCGGGAACGCTTATGAAAAACATGAAATTTTAAGTTGGACCTTATGCAACAATCCTTCTTCCATATCTATCCCCAATCCAGAGATTACAAGTGGAAGAGATTCAGTTTGTGAAGCAAATATTGTAGCTTATAAAAGTAACACAGAATACAATATTGACTACGAATGGATTGTTGAAGGCGGTGCAATTCTTTCGGGGCAAAATACAAATGAAATATGTGTAAAGTGGGGAGCCTATGATAATGGAAAAATTACATTAATCCATAAATCTAAAGAAACAGGTTGCAGCAATTCAATCACAAAACAAATATTCATACAACGATTGCCTGATGTACAAATATCAGGTTCCGATAACTTTTGCATTGATAATATTTCTACTTTTAAAGCAAGTAATATTGACGGTGTAACTTTAATTTGGAAGGTAACCGGAGGAGAAATCTTAGGATTGGATAATTTGGATAGTATCCAAGTACTTTGGAGCAAAACCGGATACAAAAATATTAAGTTAATTATTAACTTTCTTGACTGCAATGTGATTGATTCGGTAGAAAAGAATATTGAAGTACATCCACTTCCTGAAATTAATTTTAACGATATTCCAATTTTTTGTTTGACTGATTTACCTATTGATTTGAATATTGCAAGTCCTGAAGGAGGTAAATATTTCGGACAGGGCATTACAGCAAATATTTTATTCCCAAAAGATGCCGGAGTAGGAACACATGATATTTTTTATACTTACACTGACCCTCAAACAAATTGCAAAAATTCGGCAAAATCAAAATTTACAATACTCCCTTCTCCTGAAAAGCCAAAAATTACCCGAATACAGAAAAAGTTGATTTCAAGCCCTTCATCCAGTTATCAATGGTATAATGAAGAAGGCAAGATAGACGGAGCCGTCAATCAAGAATATATACCGGATAAATCGGGGCAATTCTATGTTTTGATAATTGATGAAAATGGTTGTAAATCTGAAATGTCCGAACCTTTTTATTTTGATATTACGGATGTTAAAAACAATATTACAGAAGATAATGATATTAAAATATATCCAAATCCGGCAAGCGATGAAATATTTATTGAAAATATGGGAGATAAAGTAATTACCGTTTTAGAGATTCATGATATATTAGGAAGAATAGTAAATTATCAAATAAACTATTTAGACTTCAATCATATTTTGATAAAAACTGATAACTTCGAATCAGGTCTATATTTAAGGAAAATGTCAATATTTATAGAAAAATATTCTATATCATAAGATAAAATAAAATTATACCAAATGAATTTTATTACTTCTTTTGGAAAGTTACCAAGAAATGTTTTCCATCATCTTTTATTTTAACTTTAATATTTGCTAATTTCTCGAACTCTTTATTTATATTAATTTTTAGGTGCTCATTGCTTATAAAAAAAATACCGTCTTTAGAAAAGAAATTCCATTGGTGTAATCCGCTGTAATTATGTTCTTTGCCTTCATTCATGTGATGATGTAGAACAACATAAGAATCTTTTTTTACAACTTCAAGCATCTGTTGAATTGCTAATAAGGGATTAAAGCAATGGTCAATACTATTGATTGCATGAACTATATCAAATGAATTTTTACCGAATTGTTCAACAAGCTTCTCAGCATATCCTACTTGAGTTACAACAGGTGGATTTATATTATATTTTCTTAACACTTGGTTGTATTTATCAGCTAATGGATCAACAGCTGTAATTTCAATTTTTTTATTATCCCATTTTTTTCCAATCAATGTCATAGTTCCAGCACCGACATCTAAAATTTTAATTGAAGGATCTTTATGATCAATTAATAGTTCCTTGATATAATCCTGCAGATGAGTATCTGGGTCCCACAAAGAATTATTTGAAATAGTTTTAATAAATCGCTTTTGATAAAATAATTCACCTTTAACTCCAAAATTCCATATAAACTTATGAACTTTTGAATTAGTTTTTATTCTATCGGAAAATATTTTTAGTATAACCCTATTAAAAGTTCCCTGTATAACCTCAAAAATCATTTGTAAAAATTTCATATATATTTCCTAATACTCAAGTAAAACAAGTTTGATATCTTAAATCTTTGGTCAAAAATCAAAACTAAACATAAAACAAATAGTTTAAATTTCGAAATTTTCTTAACTAATAACGATTGTTATTAGGAAAGATTATTATTAACTTACGAAAATATTCGCTAAATAACCCGAAATTTATTTATATTTGAAGTTCTATAAAAACAAAGTTTAATTTGAAAATAATTTTTTGATATAAAATTGGAGTTAATATGTCAGGACATAGTAAATGGTCAACGATAAAACATAAAAAGGCGGCTAAAGATGCAAAACGCGGCAAGATTTTTACTCGCATCGGTAAAGAAATTACAATTGCTGCCCGTGAAAGAGGCGGTGATATTGACGCTAATCCCCGTTTACGACTTGCAGTCCAAAATGCAAAAGCATGTAATATGCCTGCTGAAAATATAAAAAGGGCTATTCAAAAAGGAACGGGTGAACTTGCAGGTGTTACCTATGAGGAATACACGTATGAAGGATATGCTCCTGCCGGTGTTGCCGTAATTCTCGAAACCGTAACAGACAATAAAAATAGAACTTACGCTGAGATTAAGTCTCAGTTCACCAAGCTTGGAGGAAACCTCGGTGAAACAAATTCTGTTGCATGGAACTTCGACAGAAAGGGTGTTATTACCATTGCAACAGGGGGTAAATCCGAAGATGAACTATTGGAGCTTGTGCTCGAATCGGGTGCTGATGACATGGATTATAATGAGGACAGTTCGAGGATTATCTGTGCCATGGAGTTATTCGGAGGAGTAAATAAATTTTTCGATGATAAGAAAATCATGATTGAAGAAAGCAAACTTGAATATATTCCCAAAACTATGGTTGATATAAATAATGTTGATGAAGCCCGAAGGGTAATGAAATTTATCGAAAATTTTGAAGACCACGATGATGTCCAAAATCTTTTCACAAACATGGATGTTGATGACTCAATAATGGAGCAATTAGGGTAAGAAAAGTTTCATAAGTTTGATGAGTTACATAAGTTTTTGAGTTTGTTTTATCAAAATTACTCTATAGTGTTTTAAAAACAATACGAAGCAATCTATTTTAATTTTACAGATTGCTTCGTTTCACACGCAATGACCACACAAGTCTTTAGTTTTATAATGTACTGTAAGTCAGCTATTTACTAATGATTATAAACATGAATATCTCTTTGAGGGAAAGGAATTGAAATACCATTAGCATCAAATTCCTTTTTAACCTTTTCATGTATATCAAAGTTGATGTTCCAGTAATCATCAGTTTTACACCAAACTCTTACAGTAAAATTAACCGAGTTGTCGCCTAATTGCCCGACAGCAACCAGGTATGCAGGTTCAGGCAATACTCTTTCATCCTCTTTGATTATTTTTTCAATTATTCCCTTTGCTTTGTCAATATCGTCACCATAACCAATTCCAAAACTCAAATCAAGTCGTCTCTTGTCTTCGGCAGTAAAATTTGTTATCGGTCCATTTGAAATGGCTCCATTTGGAATAAATACTCTCTTGTTGTCAACGGTGAGCAAAACTGTATTGAAAATGTGAATCTCCTTTACAAATCCCATAAATCCCTGTGCCTCAATGAAATCGTCGATTTTATACGGTTTCAATAATAAAATCAGAACTCCACCTGCAAAGTTTCCTAAACTGCCTTGCAATGCCATTCCAATTGCGAAACCTGCCGATGCCAATATGGCAATAAACGATGTTGTTTCGATTCCGACCATTGAAATCACGCTGAGTATCAGAAGTACCTTGAATAATATTGACAGCAAAGGAACTATAAAAGTTTGAAGAGCAAGGTCCACTGAACTTTTTGCCATTATCTTTCTTATCAATTTGATAACCTTTTTGAGTATCCACAATCCGGCTATCAAAGTGATTATAGCTAACAATAATTTTGGGGCATAAGAAGCCGACATATTAAAAATAATATCCCAGTATTTTTGAAAATTACCCATAAAATTTCCTTATATATATGTAAATAATTTTTTAACTATCGTTATGTAAATACCTTTAGAAAAACCTGTATAATCTTCCTTATAACAATTCAGCATTCATAATTCAGCATTCATAATTCAGCATTCATAATTCATTAGTAATTAATTACTTATTCTTTTGATTTATTAATGCCTGTGAAGCGGTTAATGCCTGAACAGGAGCTAATCCCAAAGCACTGCCTTCATGTATTGCCTTCAGCACAGCTCCACCGCCTGTGAATATATAGTATTGAGGACTGTCCAAAGCCACAATATAAAGACCGGGCAGAAGACGTTTCAATTCCTGCATCGTATCGCCCCCGCCATAAAGCTTAACAGCTTTTCTGTTTTGGTCAATTGTTTCGTCCAATGCAATTGTACCTTCATTGAAATGAGGAACAAATCCCATAACAGCATTTACAAAAATTGTGGTGGCTTTAGAGAAAATCTCCTGAATTTCTTCAACATGAAAAGATTCCTTTGCAACATCGAGGACATAATTAAGAGAATCACCGGCTTTCAAGTCAGCCACTTTATGAGTTCTGTGCTTGCCTTCCAGTTTTCCTTCCAAAGTGTCGGATTCAATAATATATGGAAGTTCAACCAGTTTACCCGGAAATGATTTTGCATAATCAACAAACTCTTTGGCATATCTCAAATCATCATCACTGATACCCTTAATAGATATTCCGTATTTAGCCGCAAGATATGCGTTGTACATCACTCCGCCAAGCACCAGATAATCCGCTTTTTCAATCAGAGTATATAAAGATTCAATTTTAGTATCGAATTTTGAACCTGCTACCACAGCAACGAAAGGTCTTTCAGGATCGTAAATTCTCCCAAGATTAATCAATTCTTTTTGCATGAGGAAACCTGCGTATGAAGGCAAGTACTTCGGAACGCCGACAGTTGAAGCATGTGCCTGCCACGAGCCAAAAGCATCGTTCACATAAATATCTGCCAGTCCGGCAAGCTGATTTGCAAACCTATCCATTGCCTCAGCATCCCCTTCCTCACCGAAAAACCAACGCGTATTAGGCATGTAAATACCGTCAATCGTATGATCATTCAAATCTCGGATTAAATGGTTTATCGAAGTCTCAATACCCAGATATCCCAAGCTCCCGTGAGGGAAAAATTCAGGAATTTTTAAGCTGATATGCAGCTTATTCTGGAAATAATTAACAATCGGCTCAACAGATGAATCAGACGAAATATTAATGTTCCCTGTTTTCTTATCCTTAGGTCTGCCCACATGAGTCATAAGAATAATTTTACCGCCCTTGGCGTTGATGTAATAAAGCGTCCCAAGAGTAGCATCAATCCGATAAGGGTCATGAATAATCCCTTTCTTAACTACATTGTGGTCAACTCTGACAAGCACAACCTTATTCTTCAGATTTGCATCCTGAATCAGAGGTATGTTTAAATTCCTAATATCCATAAAAAACCTTTCTGTTAATTATTATTTAAAAATAACCGGAGAAAAATCATATAAATATACTTAAAATTTATAAAATATAAATAAATTTCTTCAATATTTGCGAAATATTTTTGCTTTTATTAATTGTATAACATGGGAAATAAACCTAATTTTGTAGTTTATATTAAAATTAAATGTGAATAATAGAATCAGGAGTAATAAGATGGCATATATTCCGAATACGGATGAAGAACGAAAGTTAATGTTGGGAAAAATTGGTGTAAAATCATTTGAGGAATTGATTTATAATATACCGGAGCAAATCAGGTTGAAGAAATCACTTGAAATGCCTGCTCCGATGTCGGAATTTGAAGTGATGAAACATATCAGGGAATTGTCACAAAAAAATGTAAATGCAAGCTCACATATCAGTTTTTTAGGAGGAGGAGCTTATGACCATTTTATTCCTTCGATAGTGTTTAGCGTTTTGGAAAAACCGGAATTTAAAACAGCATATACGCCTTATCAGGCAGAAGTTTCTCAAGGCACACTTCAGGCGATGTATGAATTTCAATCAATGATATGTGCTTTAACCGGAATGGATGTTTCAAATGCATCAATGTACGATGGGGCATCTGCCCTTGCCGAAGCATGCCTGATGTCTCATGCACAAAACAGAAAAACTGAATTTCTAATAGCAGGTTCATTAAATCCGCACTACCGTAAAGTTCTCGAAACAACCTGCAGAGGCAGAAAAATTACATTTAAGGAGTGTATTGCCGAAGATGGTACTTGTGATTTGGAAATGCTCAAGAATTCAATATCCGATAATAGCTCAGGGGTTATAGTTCAACAGCCGAATGCTTATGGTAATTTAGAAGATGTTAAAGAAATAGAAAAAATTGCTCATTCAAAAGATTTAATGTTTATTGTTTCTGTTGACCCCATTTCACTTGGTTTGTTAATAACTCCGGGAGAATACAATGCGGACATAGTAGTCGGAGAAGGACAGTCATTAGGAATTCCATTGAATTATGGTGGACCTTATCTTGGCTTATTTGCAACAAAGCAAAAATTTGTCAGAAAAATTCCCGGTCGGCTTTCAGGTGTTACTAAGGATACTGACGGCAACAGAGGATTTGTTCTTACTTTACAAACAAGAGAACAGCAGATTAAAAGAGAAAAAGCAACATCGAATATATGCACAAATCAGGGTTTGTTTATGTTAGCGGCAACCGTTTATATGTCAACAATGGGTAAGCAAGGTTTAAAAGAAGTTGCAGAGCAATGTTACCATAAAGCTCATTATTTGGCAAAGAACATACAGAGTATTCCAGGTTTTTCTTTACTCAATAGCAAACCATTTTTCAGAGAATTTTTAGTCACCACACCTGTTCTTCCTTCCGAGATAATCAAGCGAGGTGAGGAACAAGGATTTTTAGCAGGAGTTGACACTGAACGTTTTCCTGAATGTAAAAAAGGATTACTTGTTGCAGTAACAGAAAAAAGAACAAAAGCTGAGATGGACAGTTTTGTCGAATTTTTAAAGCAGTTTGCAAAGTAAAATTTATGGCTGAATCTTATTCATTCGTAGAAATATTAGAAAGACTATCAAAGCTGAAAATCAAGAGAAAAGCTTTGATAGTAGGTATAGTTATTATCATTGCCGGAACCTTTTTTCTATTTTCTCCGTATGGAATAATTAAAAGCTTGAAATTGGCAAATCAAAAGAATAATTCTTATAAAGAGCTTTTAGAGATGAAAAACACTAACGATTCTTTAAGAAAAAAAATTATTGAAATTCGCACAGATACTTTGGAAATAGAGAGAATTGCAAGAGAAAAATACGGAATGATTAAACAGGGTGAAAAAGTTTATATCCGCAAAAAGATTAACAAAGAGAACAAAGAGTAATACCGAATATAATGTATATTGGCATTGATATAGGTGGAACAAATATCAAATTGGGTGTAGTTGATTCATCCGGTAATATCATTTATATCCATTCATTTAAAACGGATGTTTCTTCAGGTCCTTTGGCTAATCTTGAACAAATTAAAAAATCCATTTTTAAAATGATAACTCAATTTCCTGCAGTTC
>CAZEHW010000142.1:0-9064 GCA_964511865.1 uncultured Hyphomicrobiales bacterium
CGAATTAATTTCTTTTTCAAACTCAGCAATAACAGGAATGAATTCAGGGTTAACTTGCAGTGCCTTGTAATATTTCGGAAACTTGGACATGAAATAAACATTGGCGGGAAAATCTTTTCCTCCAAGTTCTTTAGTAATATCTTTGATTATTCCTTTCTTCTCGTTGTCATAAATCCAATCTGATGAATAGTGCAATCGCGAAGTATAATCAACAAGTTCACCTTGCCTGTACCTTATTCTTGTAACTTCATTTATTAAATCAGTAAATTCTGAATTTCCGTTTTTAATAACCTTCGCTATTCCAAGAACTGCTTCTACATAAGTAACACAATCGAGTTTTGTGAGATTAACAATACATCTTTCCGGTTGTTTTTCCAATGTGTAACTTACATATGGTGTACCCAATAATTCAAAACCGATTTTACTTATAAAAATATTCAAATAAAGTGTATCCCATCTTTCTACCTTAGCTTTTTGAATCAAATTATCAAAAACAATCTTACTCGAATCGTCAATTTCGATTATCGGCTTTGTATCATTAGAATCAAGATTGATTATTTCTTCCTGATTTTTGCAAGATAATAAAAATATTTTATCATTCGTAAAACTCAGGATGACAATTATAAAAATGAAAACAATTATTGTTATATATTTTTTATTCAAATACTTCTCCTTCATCTTCATTCTTACAATATTTATAATAACCTTCATCTTCAGGTAAGTTGTCTTGTGAAGCGGCTTCTTTTGCCAATTGGTCGCATCTCTCGTTCTCCGTAATACCGGAATGTGCCGGCACCCAAACAAATTCAATGTTATGCTTTTTAATTTGCTTTAAAATTTCCTTCCACAAATCACTATTCGGAACAGGTTTTGTTTTTTTCTTCCAATGGTTTTGCCTCCAATTGTCAATCCATCCCTTTGTTATTGAATTAACCAAATAGCTTGAATCGGTATGCAATTTAACAGATAGTCTTTTATCATCCTTCAATGCTTTTATCGCTTCGATAGCGGCTGTAAGTTCCATTCGATTGTTTGTAGTGAGTTGAAAACCACCGGATAATTCCTTTCTATGTTTGCCATACATAAGCACTGCACCCCATCCACCCGGACCGGGATTACCTAATGAAGAACCGTCTGTATAAATAATTACTTTTTTTTGAATCATAAATTTTAAAAGATTAATAATTATTTATGAGAATTTGCAATATCTTCTCTTAAAACTTCACTAATGTTTCTTCCAACCTGATTCGCAGCGTCTTTTATTGCAAAAGAAATTTGTTCTTCAGAAAGTGATACAAGGTCCACTACCTGAGATAAGTTACCTAATCCGGCAGCATCACTTGCTGTACCAAATGCCGATTGCCTTAATCGTACATTTTCGGAATCCTTGTATTCCCAAATAAGCTTTCCCCCGTTCCTGTCAAAAATTTGAACTTTAGCTTTCAAACTTACATAAATCCCGGGAGAAGCAGATTTTAATTCACATTTTTCAAGTAAGGTCGTTACGATAAATTCCGATTCATTTGACAATTCATAAACAGGATTTACCCTAAGATATTTAACCATATTTGACTCAATACCGTTTGAAATACCTTTAACAATCATATCAGGTTTTGCGGCATTACGCAGTTTTCTTTCAGTCTCTGCCGTTAATATACTGCTTCCTATTGCAATGGCAACATTTTTTATGGCATCTACCTCTGTTTGAGCAGGAACTGTTGGTTCACTAAACGATATTATAACTTCATTGGCATTAACCCCAACAACTTCTTCAAAATAAATTGTCTTTTTTGACAAATCATAATCCTTTAGCAGATTCACGTGCGAACATGATACAGCAAGAACTAAAACAACAACAAATATTATCTTATTTTTCAAAATCATCACTCCTAATAAATTTTTTTCTTAAAACAAAATTTCTAAAAAGCAATTTAAGAAATAATGACAATATGAATAATTATTTTATTATTGATTTTTAAAGGAAATATCTTATTCCATATTCCAATTTGATTGAAAAAGTAAAATTAATAAGAAATTGTTGTTATAGTAATATATTGTTTATTTTAAATTTTCTTGGCAATAAAATGACTTGTTTCTCCAATAAGGATTTCATTTGTGTAAGGACTAATGGTTCCCATTCTAAAGTTACAGAGAATTTTATCATTTTCGATAAATTCAATATCAAGATATTGCGGTAAAATTGCATCGTAAATAAATATTGGTTCGACATGAGAACCGGTGGAGTATTCACCTTCACCAGACAGTATAGTACCATTTAATGTATAAGTAAAATAATCACTCCTTTTTTGCTTGCCGGTATTGTAGTTAAACAAAACTCCATTCGCAGATGGAGTAACATCAAAGCTTACTTTATCACCGACTTCAAGGAAAAAACATATTGGTCCGTTTGTGGAAAAAGATTGAACAATTGTCCAGGTTCCATTTAATTGAGTTGGGTAATCAATTTTAATATCAGTACTATTCTCTTTGCAGGAAATGAGAAATAGAGAAAAAATCAATATGGAAATATAATTCTTGCTTTTAAATCTTATCATCATAAAATCCTTTAATTAGTTTAAGCTAATATAAAATACGAGGTATGACTAAAATTATTGTGAAATTATTATCAACTTCTTATTTTATCAAGCAACTCGTTCAATTGTATAGCTTCTTCTTCTGATAACTTTGATAATAACATATCAGCTTGCTTTTCAATATTATCCATTTTTTTTAACAAATCTAATCCATTCTTAGTTATAGAGATATCTTTTTGACGCCTGTCTGATAGATTTTCTTTACGTTCAATGAGTTTTTTTGTATATAGGTTATCAACGATTCTGCTAACGTCTGAATTTTTGTCCAACATTCTATCTCTAATAAATTCAATAGAACGGGGCTTCTTACCGAAACCCCGTAATACTTTTAAAATGTTGTATTGCTGGCTTGTTAATCCAAATTTCTTTAAAGTAATCAAGAAATCATGATGAAGCTGGTTAGTTGTATATATAAGGTTAATTAAACCTTTATGATAAACATTTCTAAATTTCCCGTCCAGTTCTTCTTCAATTTTCATAAGATTTTTTAAATTTAATGTGTATTCAACTAATTAATACTACTTGGATTTAATTAACTCTATATTGCAAATTATATCAACTTCTTCTCCTATCATAACACCTCCTGCATCCAATGCTGAATTGTATTTCAATCCCCAATCATTCCTGTTTATTGTCCCCGAAATTTTAAATCCGGCTCTCAAATTTCCCCATGGGTCTTTTTTCATTCCCCGATAAGTAACATCCAAAATTATTTTTTTTGTTACACCAAGCATTGTAAAATCACCTGACAATTTATACTTCCCTTTACTTTTTTTTATCATTTTCTCGCCGGTGAAAATAATATCAGGAAATTTTTCTGCATTAAAGAAATCCGCAGATTTAAGATGGTCGTCTCTTTTATCGTTATCCGTATCAATACTCTTTACATCAATTTTGAAATTGATTTTAGCATCAGAAAAATCATCCTTATCGGATAAAATCTCGCCTTCGTATTTATTAAATTTACCCTCAACATCACTTATCATCATGTGAGTAACCGAAAATGAAATCTTTGAATGCGATTCATCAAAATTCCATTTTGTATTTTGTGCATTCAAAGAAATTCCTAAAAAGAATGCTATAAACGCTATTATTATTTGTTTCATTGTTTTCTCCAATTTATATTTTAAAAAAATTATATGAGTTATAACGATATATGTTGCAACATATTTTATAAAAAAATATATTTAATAAATCATGTCAAGAATTATAGGAATATATATAGTAAGTAATACAGTAGTAACGAATTTATTTGAAACTCGTATTGTTAAGTAAGTAGGAAAGTAATTATTTAAAGGAGGTACATCATGAAAAAGAGAATTAAACTCAGTATGGCATTAATAGCCACATTATTAACAGTAACATTAAGTTCATGTTACATTGAAAATGACGGACCCGTTGGACCTTCGGGTGAAAATGGATGGTCTGATATTAAAGTTATTACTTATAACATATATTTCGACCAATGGAAAAGAGACAATAGTGAGCTAAATTACTGGTATCATGAATATTACACAAATATTGTTGATTACTATGTTGTTGACAAAGGTACTGTTCTATTCTATTATGGATATATAGAAAATGATGGATTCGTTAATAAATGGTTTTCTATTCCATTTACTAATGTCTATTTTGATGAAGGAAGCGGAAGATATTATAATAAGATTTATGATGCAATGTATTCTCAAGGTAAGCTTGAAATTGAAATCCGCGATAATAATTCATACAGGTTTGATTTGCCTGACAGTAGAGATATAAGAATAAAAGCTGTTATTCTTGAAGGAACACTATATAACAAATTGAAAACCGATGATGTTGATTTAAAAAGTTTTAATGCATTAATGAATGCTGTAAATATTTCGGATAATTCAACAATGAGATAAACAAAATAACAAAGCTTCTAATCAAAAATATTTAACTAAACCGGCAAAATCGAAATTGCCGGTTTTATTTTTGGTTCATTTGAAAAATTAATATCAATGTTTTTTTAAAATCGGTATTTGTAACTAATATAACAATGCTTGTGTCTTATAATAATAGAAATATAATACGTTAATATTATAAACAAAACTTGGAAATACAAGAAATTTTGTGTAATTTTCTAAGTTAAAATTATTTGTAACAAAAATGATGAAAAAAATTACTAAAAATATATTGGAGATTATAATGAAAAAGAATTTATTTACGATTATTATTATATTTGGCATTTCGGCATTCAGTGCTTTTTCACAATTTGAAATAAGAAATTTACCTTATTTTATTGATGAAGCATGGCATAACAAACCACAGGATTATGTTAGGACAGCTCATCTTAAGCCATATCCTATGCCTGCTTATGCTGAAAAATATAAACCCGGACCGGCGAAAATACAATCTACTTCCGGTGTGGAATTAATTAACGTTTCACAGGCATCTTCACATCAATCTGAGGCATTTATTTCTATTAATCCTCACAACCCAAATAATATTGTTATTGGTTCAAATGACTACCGGTATAATGGACCCGCTTCAGGATACAGAATGGTAGCTTTTTATTCGACAGATGGGGGTAAGACATGGAGCGAATCCACAACACCAAGCAATCTGAATTTGGGATTAATAACCTACCCATCAGGTGGTGGATGTACAAATGTTGACCCTGGAATTGGATTTGATTCACAAGGTAATGTTTACTATGTTTATCTGTTTGCACAATTAATGAATGATGGACAAGCCGGAGACAACGGTGTTTTTGTTTGCAAATCTGTAGATGGAGGTAAAACATGGCCCTCAAATAATGTTGGTGTACCTGTATTGAACTATAATAAGGAACTACAGGATAAATGTTTTATCGGTGTTGACTCTGACCCAAGCTCACCATATAAAAATAGGAGTTATGTTGCATGGTTCGACACCAAATATCCATTTGCCATTGGTTTCGCATATGCTGAAGACGGATTATCATTTAATTCCACAACATCCGTTACAGGAAGTGCCGGAAAAAGTGTTCAATCCCCTTTGCCTGTTGTTGGTCCCAATGGAGTTTTATATGTTTCGTGGGAAGAAAAAATTGAAAATGGGACAAAAACAAAAGCTGTAATTCAGAAATCAACTAACGGTGGGGTTTCATGGGCATGGTCAACTCCAAAAACAGCACAAGTAGTTAATACCTCAGGTACAAAAGTTGGGAATCGTATGGCATTTCCAGAAAAAGGAGATATGAGGACTTCATCTCATCCAACTATGGATGTTGACTTAAGAACCGGAAATTTATACCTTGTTCAATCCGGAAAAGACGAACAAAATAAATACGGAGTTTTCTTATCTAAATCAACCGATGGCGGTGAAACGTGGACTGCCTCTTCAACAAAAGCTGAAAATCTTTTCAAGGTTGACGGAAATACATATGGAAATGATGTGTTTCTTACATCAATTGCTGTTGACCCAATCACCGGAATGATTGCAGTATTGTATTACAGTTCAGAAAATGACACAGAAAACAATAGAGGTTGTGATGCCTTTGTAGCTATATCTTTTGACGATGGTGCAACCTTCAATCATATACAATTGACTGATACATGGTATTTTCAAAATAACAGTGTAGTTGATGCAGGAGGTGATAATCTGGGCAGGTATTGGGGGGATTATACCTCAATTGACGTTTACAATGGAAAAATCTACCCTTGCTTTTGGATGCCTACTACTTCAAATGCAGATTTTTGGTCATGTGATTTGTTCACAGCAAATCTTTCTACATCCCCGCAACCTGCAACTGAACTTAGTTTTGAGAACTCATGGGAAACTCCTGCGAAAGTATCGCTTTTTTGGAAGGACCCTGTAAAAAATCAATTAGGCGGTCCTTTAGGTGATTTCAAAATTTTCATTTACAGAGATTGGGAAAAAATTGGAGAAGTTGATAAAGGGGTACAGAAATTTACAGATAACTCAGCTGTTGAAGGACAAAATCATACTTATGCTGTCAAAGTTTATGTTGAATCTACTAGCCAAGAAAGCGATTTTGAAAGTATCACAGTGACAGCAGGTGGAGTTATGGAAGCAAAACTTCCTGAAGACATTGCACCGAAACCTCATGAAACTGGAATTCTTGTATCCTGGACAAATCCAGTTGAACATGTTGACGATTCATACCTTTACGACCTTTACGCCGTTGATATTTACATTGATGGGACTTTGGAAGCTACAGTTGAAACACCACAAATTCAGGCAGGTGAAGGCAGCAGCCATTTGATAGAACTGGAAACAAGTAAATTCTACAAACTAAAGATTAAAATCAGAACTAAACGTGGAGATAAAGAAGTTGAAAGTGCATTTTCGAAAGAAATAGTATGTTATGCAGGTGCACCATTATCAGTACTCAATGAAAATTTTGATGATGCAGATAATACTATCCCAAGCTATACAGAGGGAATGTGGGCTACAACAAACAAAGCAGCTTATTCAGATCCAAATTGTCTTACTGATTCTCCCGATGGTGATTATCCTTTGAATTCAATCAATCAAATAATATTAGCTCCGGTTGTTGTCAAACAAGGAGAAGCAACACTTCAAATTGTACACAAAGCATTAATAGCAAAAAAAGATGATTATGCAAAAATTAAGGTATCAAAAAACTTTGGTTATTCATATGAAAACGTAGCCTGGCTTAATGTTAACAGATATGAAGGTTGGGATGCTAACGGATATGATGTTAATAACAGCGAATGGTTTTTAGATGGATTTGATTTCTCTATGTATGAAGGGGATACTATTTTTACCATGTTTGAATTAGAATCAGTACCTTTGACAAGCAAAGATGGATGGTATATTGATGATGTTAAATTGGGAGATTTTCCGGTTAGCGTTAATGAAAAATATAATTTAATAAATTCGTTAAACGCTAAATTGACACCAAATCCTGTTCAAAATACTGCAGAACTTGCTTTCAATCTGATAAAAACAGGAAATGTTAGTATCAGTTTGTATAATGAAATTGGACAGGAAATTATGCCTATTGCAAATTCATTTATGAATTCCGGGGAAATAAAAATTCCCTTGAATTTATCGATATTTTCAAATGGATACTACTTCTTAAGATTTAATATAGATGGGAATAATGAAGTTATTCCATTTATTATTCAGAAATGATTTAATTATTTATTTTTCAAAAAAGCGGTCTTGAACCGCTTTTTTGTTTTTAAGGTCTAATGTTTTTATTAATTTGTAAAATTATTATTTAGCTAAATTTAAACAAATGGTAAAAATGAAGAAAAATAAAGTTGATGAACAGTCTTTAGTTAAAAGCAAACAGCTTGTGGTAACCGGCAAAGATATAACTGTTGATAATCTCAAGAAAAAGAAACAGGACAAGAAGACAAATAAGAGCCAGGAAAAGAAAGAGCTTAAAACTGTGTCTTTTGAAAATATCAATAAGAAATCACTGATAAATAAAAAATCTGAGACCTATGGGGAATTAAACTCATTTTTACAAAAAAATGAATGTTTTCTTTTTAAAGAGTTATATCTGAATTCTGATTCTAACTTTCTTCTCGCTGTAAGTGGAGGAGTTGATTCAGTTGTAATGCTTGATATTTTCGTGAATTTGACTGCTCAATATCCTTTACTAAATTTATCAGTAGCTCACTTTAATCATAAACTCCGTATTGGAACATCTGATAATGATCAAAGATTTGTCTCAGAACTTTGTAAAAATTATAATATTCCTTACTTTACGGATAATGGCAACGTCAGAGAATTTGCCGAATCAAAAGGTATAGGAATTGAATTTGCAGCAAGAATTCTTCGCTATAGGTTCCTTGAAAGAGTTGCTCAAAAAGTTCAGGCACAGTATTTAGCTACTGCTCATACTGCTGACGATTCAGCAGAAACTTTTTTTATAAATCTTTTTCGCGGGGCAGGATTAACCGGGTTAAGCGGAATTCCAACAAAAAGAAACCTGTCAAAGAAACTTACATTAATCAGACCTTTAATAAATTTCAGGAAATCAGAACTGATAAAATATGCTCAATCCAGAAATTTAAAATGGTGTGAAGATGAAACAAATCAGTTATTGCAATACACCAGGAATAAAATTCGCCTTGATTTAATACCTAAAATAGAAGAGCATTTTTCTGAATCTGTTATAAGTACTATTAATCGTGCACAAAGACTTTTACTTGGAGCTGACTCGATTGTTTCCAAACATGTACAAAAGATTTTGCCGGGAATAATTAAAGATAAATCTAACGGTAGATTTAGTGTTAAGCTACCCGTACTTTCTTTGCTTGACCCGTTTTTAAAAGGTGAGGTAATACAGAAAGTCTTAGCCGGCAATTTCAATTTACCATTTATACCAATGCAGACTATCGACCGTATTTTAGAATTAGAAGACAAGCCGGTGGGTTCAGTCTGCGAAATCAATAAAAACTTTTTTGTTCTGAAAGACAGAGATTCACTAATATTTTCAAAAATTGTAAAACAATCTGAAATCTTCC
>CAZEHW010000143.1:0-4163 GCA_964511865.1 uncultured Hyphomicrobiales bacterium
TAAATTCATCCAAAGTGCTTTGGGAAACCACAACGAATGGTGTTTTCTTATAAATATTATCAACCATCTTTTCTGATAAATAAACATAAGAACCGCTAATGAAGTTGGCTTCACGATATATGCTTTTTCCAAAAAAATGATGACTGATAGCTAGCAATGATTCTTTCACAAAACGTGGAGTATAAAAAGGAATTTTATTAATATCATCAATGACGATATCATAATTTTCATGTTGAAATTTATTCAGATATGTCTTCTTAACAAAAAAATTGAATAAGCTACGACTTCCTTTTCTGATAATTTTAATTCCATCAATAATTTCCTCATCTTCAGCACCTTCGAATTTGGAACAAAAGAGTGTTACTTCATGTCCTTTTGCTGCAATTCGTTTGAAAATCTCATGGAAATGTACCTCGGCACCACCACCTGATGGATTTTTGATACACTGCCAGTTAATTACAAGAATTTTCATAATGTCAACTCAATCATTAATTCATTTTTTGAAACAAGTTGATTTTCTTTTATTGCTATTCTTTTAATAATTCCCGAATATTCAGATTTAATTTCATTTTTCATCTTCATTGCCTCGAGAATCAATAAAGAATCACCTTTATTAACCTTTTGTCCCTGCTTAACGAAGATTTGTCTTATTGTACCTGGTATATAAGCACAAACCTGAGATTTGTCTTTCGGTACATATTTTTTCCTGTTTATGAACTTTTGCGTCAATTGCGTTTCATAAACAGTATCATCAATTACTATCTCACTTTTTAAAGTATCATTCATAAATTGCTTTTCAATATTAATTCTTAAAATGGTGGAATACCATGTTTCTTCTTTGGTAAATCATCAACCTTGTTCTGCGACAAGTACATGGAATGTATGATATAATCCCTTGTTTCTTCAGGATTAATCACTGCATCAATATATCCGTTTGCTGCAGCTCTGTATGGATTAGCAAATTTTTGAGTATATTCCTGAACTTTTTCTTTTCTTACTTCATCAGGATTTTTTGCAGAAGCAATTTCACTTTTAAAAATTATATTTGCCGCACCTTCAGGTCCCATAACAGCTATTTCAGCAGAGGGCCATGCAAAAACAAAATCTGCTCCCAAATGCCTTGAACACATAGCAATGTAACCACCACCATAAGCTTTTCTTAAAATGACAGTCATTTTCAAGACAGAAGCTTCGCTGTATGCATAAAGGATTTTTGCACCATGTCTGATAACTCCTGCATGTTCCTGGTCAACACCGGGGAGATATCCAGGTAAATCAACAAGAGTAAGTAAAGGTATGTTGAAAGCATCGCAGAATCGTATAAATCTTGCTGCTTTGTCAGATGAGTCAACATCCAAAACACCGGCAAGAACCAATGGCTGATTTCCAATTACTCCTACAGTTTCACCATGTATTCTGACAAATCCGATAACAATATTTTGAGCCCAATGTTCTTGAACTTCTATAAAATCTGAATCATCACATAATGCTCTTATTATGTCACGTATGTCATAGGGATGATTTGCATCCTTAGGCATAATCTGTTCAATAAGCATGTCGTTTTTTGGATTTTTAGGTGGAAACTTATCAGCTCGTTTTTGATTATTCCAGGGAATGAAAGTTACCAATTTTTTGATTTGTTCGAAACATTCTTTTTCATTTTCTGCATAAAAGTGTGCGTTACCGGTAATTTCTGCCTGAACCTTTGCACCACCAAGGTCTTCCATCGAGATTTCTTCACCAAGTACTGTTTTAATTACTTCAGGACCGGTAATAAACATCTTGGATATTTTATCCACGACAAATACGAAATCAGTCAACGCAGGTGAATATACCGCACCTCCTGCACAAGGTCCGAGGACTACAGATATTTGAGGAATAACTCCCGATGCTCTTGTATTTCTAAAAAATATTTCGCCATATCCTGCTAATGAATTAACACCTTCCTGAATACGGGCACCGCCTGAATCATTAATTCCAATAAGAGGTAATCCCAATCTAAGTGCATGGTCCATGATTTTCGTAATTTTTCTTGCATGAGCTATTCCCAAAGAACCGCCTGCAACTGTAAAATCCTGTGCATAAATACAAACAGGGAAGCCCATAATGCTTCCTGTACCGGTAATGACTCCATCCCCGGCAAGGAATTTTTTTTCCATTCCGAAATCTTCTGCTTTATGCTCAACGAACAAATCATATTCATGAAATGTTCCGGCATCTAAAAGCTCATTGATGCGTTGGCGGGCTGTCATCTTACCCATAGCTATTTGCTTTTGCATAGCTTGTTCGCCGCCGCCTTCACTGGCTTTAGATTTCAACTTGAAGAACTCCATAATTCTTTGTGTTAGTGACATTTTATTTCTCCACTTTATATTCTTTTTAATTTACAACATTCAAAAATACAAATTTAAACAATACTTAATATAGTTAATAGTAAGTAGTTAAAATAAAAATTCAATGAAAATCTTATCATATCATTTAAATCTTAGTAACTGTAATAAGACATTTTTAACAAGATAATAAGATTGGAAAATTGAGATTACCTTTCTTTTACTAAGGTTTGAAAGAAATGAATAAGGTTTTGCAACTATTTTCTATGAAAAGTGACGTAGAATTTTAACCTAAATAACCGAGTTATCTGACCATTCTTTAAACCTTATTTGCTTATTTTAAATAGAAAGTAAATATTTATTCCTTGCTTATAAAATAAAAATATCATAATTTTGTCATATATATAAAGTATATCTAATATATAAGGTGAAATATGACAACACAAATGCTTATAAAGCTTGAGTACTCGACAAAAGAGAAGCTGAACCTTCTTGCAAAAAGAGAAGGAGAAAGTGTAAGTTCTGTAATAAGACAATTGATTGATGAATACATCAAACGTCGAGATATTTCAGTATATATTGATGAATTATGGAATAAAATCGGCAGAACTCTTAAAACCAAAGATGTTAATCCTCAAGACATTGATAAAGCAATTAAAGCAGTAAGATTGAAATGAAAGTAGTAATTGATACAAACATTTTTGTTTCTTCATTTTTTGGTGGAAATCTGAGAAAAGTAATTGACCTTTGGAAAAATGGGAAAATAACACTGTGTTTGTCAAAGGATATTCTTAATGAATACATTGAAGTTTTGGAGCGGTTGGGTATTTTGCAGGTTGATATATTGCAATTAACTAAATTATTCAATGAAGCACCTAATGTTATTTATACTTCGACAACCCCAAAGATTTGCGTTGTAAAGAAAGACCAGGACGATGATAAATTTATTGAATGTGCAGTTGAATTAGGAGCAAAATATATTATCACAGGTGACAAGGCACTGCTCGAAATAGGTAAATATGCAAATATTAAGATATTGAATCCAAAGGATTTTCTAAGTCAATTGTAACAATTCACTATACAAAAATCTAATTAATATTTGTGTTTTAACCTTAGTAATAAAAGGTAATCTCCATAACTGTTAACCTTATTACCTTATTCAAATACAAAAAACTAATAAGGTTTGATTGGGTACTGTATTTCAATTACTAAGGTTCAAAAGGAATTGAAAAAGGTTTTTTAAAAAGTAAAATTTTAACTATTTGTAATATTTTCGACTTATGGTTATTTTAGAAAAAATATATTTGTTGATTTATTGATTTGTGTTTAAAATATTTATATTATTCAATTAATATGAGAAAAAATATTTTCCTGATTGGTTTAATTTTTCTAATTCTGTCCTGTAAAGAAACAGACTTGGAGAAATATAAGTTTATTGAATCAATAATAAAACATCCAGATAGTCTGGAATATATTATCAAAAGTTCTAAATATTACTCTGAAACTTATACGTCAAAATGGGATATGACAGTTGATCATTTGGAATCAATTAAAAAACAAATAAAAAACTGCAAAATTCAGAATTACAAAATCATAAAAGATAAATATTTAAAAGTTTTCGACTCAAAATTGAAGAAATATGAACTTATTCACGATATCTTTATTAAAGGACTATTTAATTTTGAAGACTGGACTTGTAATCTTTGTTTTGTTTTTATCCAAAAAGATGGTATTTGGTATTTAGATTTTATTAGTACATCAGACCCTGGTAAACCTGAGTTATGATATAAAATAAATATAATAATTCTTTAGATTTTAAGATAAAATAGAAAA
>CAZEHW010000143.1:4173-9047 GCA_964511865.1 uncultured Hyphomicrobiales bacterium
CTACATCTTCAACTTTTTAAAAATAAATTCAGGTAAATGAACTACTACCCACATGATTAATCGCCAGTATGAAGGTGCATAAACAACATCTTTTCTTGCGAGCATTGCTTTGTAAATAATGCTTCCAATAACATTTGGTTTTGCAAACAATGGACTTTTGGGTAGATGTGCTGTCATTGGAGTGTCAACCATTCCGGGTTTTATGGTTAAAACGGAAACTCCCGAGTGAGCTAACCTATTCCGTAAACCCTGAAGGAATGTTGTAACACCACCTTTTGCCGAACCGTAAATGTAATTACTCATTCTTCCCCTGTCCCCTGCAACAGATGAAATCACTGCAATCATTCCTGCTTTCTTTTCCTCGAAATAATTTGCCGCTAAAGAAGCCATTGTGATAACACTGACACAATTTATATTAAATTCTCTTATAATATTCTCAACACTTTTTTGAGTTTCTTCCTGATTGGCTAAAGTTCCGTGAGCTATTAATACAGCATCTAAGCCATTCAAAGATTCAATTGCTCTTTTAAAAACAGGTTCGTGCCTATCGAAATCCAAGACATTAAGGACATCCCATTTTATTTTTGTTTGATGTCTTGCCAGGATATCTTTTTCTGTTGCTTCGAGACGTCCCTGATTTATGTCCACGAGATATAGCTCTGCACCATCGTTCGCGAAAAGCATTGCAGTTTCTTTTGCTATTGCCGAAGCCGCTCCGATTATCATTATCTTTTTCATTTCCATTCAATCTATTAGTTAATAATTATTTTCTTGTTTTGTTACTCTTCGCCAAAAACTTGACGAAAACTTCGGGTCAATGTATTTGCTGAATTCAATCCATTGCAGATAAAATTGCTGAAAATCATTTGCTGACATACGCGAATCCTTAGCAGGATAGATTACGCCACCGGCCTCCCTGACCAATACATCCAATTCATTTAATTTATCCAATGTTTTTTGACCGTTGTATCTGAAGTCCACAGCCATTGTTATTCCCGGTCGTGGAAATGAAAGCATCCCCGGTGATTTGACATACCCAAAAGTTTTCAGTACAGTCAGAAAAGACGACATACCCGAATCGGATACTTTCGTTAAAATCTGCTTAATTGTTTCTTTACCTCTTTCGAATGGTACTACGAATTGATATTGAATAAATCCATTTTTCCCATATGCCTTATTCCACTGCAAAACTGCATCGAGCGGATAGAAGAATGGGTCATAATGAACAATTTGTTTCTCGATTTTATTCATCTGCTTGTTGTAAAAAAGCATATTGAAAGCATTCACAGTGCAACTATTGATGAATGGTGCTTCTATCGGCATTGGCACTTGTTTTGGTTTTGGTAAATCAGGCAGTTTGTGTTCTTTAGGGTCTGCATGATTACCGCGATTGTAAATACCGCGTCCTAATTTTGAACCGGTAGCAGTTGTATCCACCCAAGACACAGTATAATCAAAATTCTTTTCCGAATCATCGTTGATTTCAAAAAATTCTTCCAGCGAATCGAATTTAATCGCTTCCATCGCAAAGAATGAGCTTGGGCAAGGTTGAAGTTTGAACTCTACCCAAGTAATTAAACCCGTTAATCCCAAGCCACCTATTGTGGCATTAAACAATTCAGCATTTTCATCTTTTGAGCAAATCAATCTTTCACCTGTCGAACGGACAAGTTCAAACTTGAGAACATGACAACCGAATGTTCCGCTTTTATGATGATTCTTGCCATGAACATCATTTGCCAATGCACCACCGACAGATATATATTTTGTTCCGGGTGTAGAAGCAAGAAACCAGCCCTGGGGTACAGTAAAATCCAATATCTCAGCGAGTGTAACACCTGCTTCGCATTTTAATATTCCGCTTTTTGCATCCCATGATATTAATCTTGATAATGCTTTAGTGTCGAGTAAAATCCCGTTTTCATTTTGACAGCTATCCCCATAACTTTTACCGTAAGCAAAAGCTAATACTGGTCTGTCGAATTTATTAAAATCAGGCAGTTCATGTTTCCAAAAAATATTGACAACTTGATTTGGAGGCAGTTTTGGATAACGTCCCCAAGATTCATAATTTTTAAAATATAATTTTTTATCTTCCAATTTAATTCCTCATTCCCATTTCTCATTTCTAATTCTTAATACCTAATTTCATAAAGTTGCTCCGATTATCAAAATCGTAATGATAAATCCGACAATATAGCTCACATAATCCTTAGCGATAAAAACAATAGGGTCATCATACATTTTACCCCTTTGTGCAATCAGCCAAATTCTCGATATCCAAAATAACAGACAAAGTAGTGTCAGCCAAAGCATCTCCGGTGTTTTGTATAATGAAACAACCTTGTCGCTATTCACATAAAGAGCAAGAATAAGTACTGACATATATCCCGATGCAGGACCTATGCTTTTCAAAAAACCAATATCTTCGGTTCTGTACCCTCTGCCTTTTGTACCGGTTTTATTTTGCTCAATCATCACACCAAGCTCTGTATATCTTTTCATGATTGCCAAACTTAAGAACAGGAAAATTGAAAATCCAAGTAACCATGGAGACGCTTCGATACCTGTTGCGTTTGCTCCTGCTATTAGTCGTATTGTATAAAGGCATGACAGGATGATTACATCGAGAATGATAATTCGCTTGAGATAAAACGTATAGCCGGTTGTCAGCAATAAATATATTAACAGTGTTATAAAAAATTCGTAAGGTAATAGGAAATATCCAATGGCAAAACCGCTTAACAGAAACAAGGGAGCAATTAAAATACCAAGATGAATAGGAAAGACACCTGAAGCCAAAGGTCTGTGCTTCTTTCCGGGATGCTGCCTGTCGGATTCAATATCCAATAAATCATTTAATAGATAAACAAAGGAAGCAACGAAACTGAATGATATAAATGCAAAAATTGAATTTTGAATTATATCATATTCAGGTCTGTGAGCCATCAAAAATGGAAGAAATATCAGTATGTTTTTTATCCACTGATAAACCCTTATTTCCTTGATGAATGCTTTTAATTTATTTGTGTCTTTCGCAAACACGGTTACATTATTTGAAAACGATTTTACTTTTTTCAACAGAGAATTCGATGGTTCAACGAGTATCGAACAATCAGCATTTTTCCAAACGGCTAAATCGGCAGTGCTGTCGCCGATGTAGTCAAATCCTTTTTCTCCGTATAGTTCAACCAGTGCGTTGCTCTTGTTTTTTGCACGAAGATTATGATTATTGTTAGTAGCAATAACTTTATCGAAAATATTTAAATATTCTGCAACAGATTCTGCAATGCGACTGTCTGTTGCTGTTGCCAAAATAATTTTTCTACCTTTGTCTTTTTCTTTTTTAAGGAATTCAATAACATTTTCTTTATATGGAAGCAGGGTTGCATCAGGTAATGAAGTATCGGCAACTTTCTTTTTTAAAAAGCCCCTTCCTTTAAAAATCCATATAGGTAAAAGTAATAAAAGATATGGCTTTTGCTTGACAGCTATAAGCATACTTTCCATTAGTGTATCGGTTGAAATTAGAGTTCCGTCCAAATCAACACATAAGGGCTTCATATTTTCCGTTACTGATGTCAAATATCTTTTTCAAATGAATAAAATATAAACTACTAAAATATCAAATTTTGATGTAATATTTCGGAAAAATCATATAATTCAATATAGTATCATTTATCAAAATATGTGATAATTTAAAATTTAAAATCAATGTAAAATATAAAAAATTATTAATATTTGCGACCTTGCTTGAAATTCAATGTATCCTTCAGTTATTCCATCCTTTCGTCCTTCACGACCTTCAGTCTGCTAAACAAAATAAAAAACATTTCAAAATAATTTCCATGACATTAATTTTTCAAATTGTATTTTTGTTCAGCTCGTTCTTTGCAAATTGATTATGGTGGCTCAATATGTTCACTATCAAAAATTCGTTTCGCTATTTCATGAAAAAACGCAAAATTAAAATAATCGCGACATAACCGCCATTTCGACTAAACAGAGAGGTAAGTAGCCTTTAAATTATGAATTACGAAATTATATTTTAACGCCGTTAATTGTCGTCAGCTAAAATATAACGACAAAATTAAGGTAATTATAAAACTAAAAAATAGCAGTGAAATTTGTGCAATTAATTTTTCTGGCATATATATTCAACTCAATATAAAAGAGTTATAAATTTCCTAAATTGCACCTGTCTTGGATTCTATCTAACGAAAATAAAATTACAAAATCGTTGTTTCAGACATTTCCTCTATATAAAGTCTTTCGGCTAATCTTTCCCATTTCGCTGTTTTCAAAAAAAAATCTAACTCCACCCCAAAACCACTGAACAGGACGGAAAACAAGAAAAATCAACTAAAACAAACTGCACTTATCAAGCTTCATTTCGCAGCGGAAATAAAATATCGGCAACTGCAAACCCCTGGCGGTAATTTCGATAACAAAAGCCCTTAGCAACGGACTATCCTCCTGCAAAATCATAACTTCCGGTTTATTCCCGCAGGAAAAACTCTTAAATGAAGTGGAACTTGGTACCTGAGAATAAAAAGACATCCTGCTGAAACCAACATCAAGTCTGCCCATCATCCAACGGGCAATCCAACCGTTTATCACCGGTGTAGGGTCATCTTTCAGCATATGGAATTTCTCGAACCTTGTTTGAAATGCCGCAACTAAACCGTCAACTCTCGTCCTCGGTCTATGTTCCATTCTGTCTCGCAATCTCCTGATAAAATTTTCGGGATTTGAAAACAAAATATCTTTTAGCTTTTGTTCATTAATAGTGTCCAGATACTTAATCATACTAACATTTTTCAAAGATTCATAAGCACGGATGGCATCGTTAACCAGTTTGTTGTTAACTGCCA
>CAZEHW010000144.1:0-9018 GCA_964511865.1 uncultured Hyphomicrobiales bacterium
TGTGTAGTTAAATTCAGATTTTTAGATTTCTGAGAAGGTAGTAATATGGAACCGTCAGCTTCCAGAATCTGATAGCTTCCAATTTCTGCAAATATAGAACCTTGAGTTAAAATGATAATCATTGTTATCGTTGTAAATAATAATTTTTTCATTATAAAACCTTATATAATATTTAAAATTTGTTTCGCTTTAATTACAACTACACTAAAAGAGTAGTTTTGTTCCGATTATAAAATCAATATATACTTAGACAAAATAGAAGTCCATTAAGTTACAATATTTTAAAAAAGAAATGGTGTCTGAACTTAGAAAATAACTGCTCAAGATTTAAGTCCATTAAAAATAATCTATATTTATCATTGAAACTGCTATAATATCAATCTATCTTAAATCAATAACCGTACATTCCTTGTTAGGAATGAAATCAAATATTGCATCATCAGCTTTTTTTCTTAATCTCAATTTACTGATTAGCCAAGTCATCGGTTGAGGTTCAGTTATATGAAATCTTAAAATATCATAGGTGCCCGAATCAATCCAAATATCAACAGATGAAATTTGGTGCAATGATTTAAAATTCTTTCGCGGTTTTAAAGTTAAAATAAAAGCTGTCTGATTTTTAGGTAACTCTTTTTCAGTTATCTTTACCGGCTCAAAATTTTCTAAAAAAGAAAAGAACAAACTTTCAATCGAAACCTGTTCACTCGACTCTTCGAAACTGCTAATAACAACTTTGTTTTCCTTAGGGGAATAATTCCAAATATTTTTTGAATTACATACAATGACTCTATCTCCAATAACCATTTTATATTTATTACCTTTCTTGGCAGTTAGAGAGCCGGTGAATTTTTCTTCAACAAGCTTGAAATTAAATGAGACCTGAATAACATGCTTATATATGTTCACAAGTTCATTATAAACAGAATCCTCTTTACCTCGGGCAAACCCTGAACTTGAAGTTAAAAGTAGAAGAATAGCAAATACACTTATTCCAAAAATTCCTTTAAATAATATTTTCATTAACTTTCTTTATTATAAACTCACAAAAATATATTAAATTAATTGCATTGAATTACTACAACCAAATCATTACTATCGAATTTTCGAATTAACGGAGCCGCGGACTCCGCTATACCTGACAAGTTCAGCACCAACAAAACCAATAACAATCTTAGTCCCAACCTTTACAGGTATTTTTCTATCATCATCTGTCAACCAAATTAAAATCTGTCCTTCATTTTTAAATAAGCCACCTTCGACAACAAGTGGTTCAACCACAATACATTTAAATTTACCCGCTTCCACTTCAACTGTTTGTTTACCTAGGATTTTTACTCCGAGTGAATAAGAACTGTCATTATAAAAATTCCTGAGGTATAAAATTGTATCTTTTGGCATTGAGCCTAAATCCATTGTTCTGATATAAAAAAAAGCAGAAACAATATCATGAATATATTCTTCAACTTTTATTTTCTTCTTCTTCTTTTTTAGTTCTGTATATGCATAATTATTACGCTGGTCAAAACTTGCAGTAAAATCCCGTTTGTAATTTCCTTCTCTGATGTGTTGTTCAAACAGCCATGGAAATATTCCGTGTACATCTATAACAGTCCGGTATGTATCACGGACTTTATACAGCCACTCCAAACTCTCTAAAGAACGTACCTGAAAACGGATATCATAACAAGTTCTTCCGCTGACCTCTATTGGGTCGGGTAAAATATGGAAATATCCGGTTCCGGCAGTTACAAATTTGTAACCAACCTTATATTCAAGCTTCTCACCAAAACCAAATGCTTCGTTTTGGACATAGCGGAACTCTGAAGTTTCGCTGTTCTTGCTTTTACTATTATCCTGAGAGAACAGTTTTAATGCATAAAATCCAAATATAATAAGGATTAATGAGGTTATTGAAAACGATATAAGCCAATTTTTTTTCATATTCATTCATTAATTTTACAAAAGTCTTCTTAAATAAGAAACGTTATTATATATATAACGTTACAGAATTATTTAATTGAATTATATATTTTGACGAAATATAACTCTTTAAGTTTTGAAAATAATAATAATTCTTGTAATAACCACTAACAAATTTTAAAACTATTTTATGAAATTACTATTTTTCTAAGAAAATATTTTTAATTATTTTGTAGCAATGGTATTATTATTCACTAATAAAAGTTGATATGAAAACAGCAGATGCACATTGTGATACTTTAACGAAATTTAAAGATGAGCCATTTTATACAAAAAATGCGGCATGGAATATTAAAAAATTCAGAAAGTCCGGCGGTATTTTGCAGTTCATGGCAATATTTATAGAACCGCCAAATCATGGTGATTCAGCAATGCGGATGGCTGTTAATGTAATCGGAAATTTCCTGCGTAGAAAGCCAAAAGAAATAAATCTTTTAGAAAAGGCATCAGACTTTAAAGAGAATAAGATTAATATTATACTGTCCCTTGAAGGTGCCTCTCCATTAATAGATGAAATCAGCAATCTTCATGCTTTCCATAAATTAGGATTGCGTGCTATTACATTAACCTGGAATCATCGGAATTTTGTTGCTGACGGTGTTGGTGTCAAAGGAGGTTCAGGTCTAACAGATTTCGGTGAACAAGTCGTAAAGGAAATGGAAAAGCTGAATATGATAATAGATGTTTCCCATCTCAACGAAGCGGGATTCAAAGACCTTTGTAAAATAGCAACAAGACCTTTTATAGCATCTCATTCAAACGCTTTTGATATTCAACCACATGTCAGAAATTTGAAGAAATATCAGGCACAGGAAATAATTAAGAGGAAAGGATATATTGGTTTGAATTTCTATGCTCCCTTTATTTATAAAAGTCATAATAAAAAAGTTCTTACAAAAAAGTTCCTCGAACATGTTGATTATTTCCTCAATTTAAATGCTGAAAATGTTTTGGGGATTGGAGCAGACTTTGATGGAATGGATGAATCACCTTTCGAAGATGTTTCAAGTTATCCAATTGTTGCGGATTTATTAGCAAAAGAATTGAAGATAAGTTCTGATATTATAGAAAATATTATGTATAAAAATCTCGTTGATTTTACATTAAGAATGATATAAGTTATTATATTTTCTATTATTTACGTATAATGAATTATTGTTCATGTAGTTATTTTTACCACATTTTATAAAATTCATTAACTACAAAATGAACTTTCTGTATTCTACAAAATAATCTTACTGTATTCTACAAAAAAATCAACATAACTGCTATTTACTAAGCTTTCAAAACATCGTAATTTTGTATAGTGATTTTAAGCGAAATAATTAGAATAGGAGAGCAATATGTTAAGATTTAAGAGAATAATAACAGCTATGTTACTGATAACTTCAGCAATAATAGTTATAAGCAATAATGCTTTAAGCAATCCTGCAATGTTAAAACCTGTAGTATCATTGTCAGGAAAAGTAATTGATAAATCCGATAACATGCCGGTTGGAACTAAGATTAATATTTATAATGAGATTAAAGAAAAAGTAGGAGTTTGCAAAAGCAATGATGTTGACGGTTCATATTTCCTGACCGGATTGAAACCCGGAACAATTTACAACTTATCTGTTGAAATCTCTGAAATAACATATGAAAAAATTAAGATAGTTACACCGCAGGTTAATGAATACACTGAAATTGTCCGTGACCTTGTTATTAACAACAAAGAAAACAGAATTGAAGTTTTAACGATAAAATAAAATATATGCCAGATAGATAGAGATGTGTTCTATCCTAAAGGACTGATAAAAAATGTCAGTCCTTTTTTTATTTTTTTTGAAATAGGCATTCTTTTTGTTAATATTACATTTTTAAAAATATTAATATTAGATAAAGTAGTATAAAATGGCGAAGTCAGGAAAAGTTATTAAAAAAATATTTTTAGTATTATTCTTATTGATTTTTTTAATAGGGATGGCAATCATTGTGTTAATCACATCATCGGGATTATTCGAAGATGAAGAAAAGGAATCAGTACAGCAAACAATAGTATTAAATGAATCACAAAAGGATTCGGCAATAAAAGCCGCAGGTACTGCTGAAACTGATACAAGCGTTGAGATAATCAGAGTAAGTTCACCTGAAGATTTGAAAGCATCATTCGGGATTGATGAAGAGGCAGGAAAAACAAGAAGAATTTTTACAGGCAGAAGAATAAATATTGCTGTTATTGGGGTAGATTCAAGATTGAACAGCAGCTTTAAACATGCAGATGCAAATCATGTTGTTTCGTTTTTAATCGATAACGGTAAAGTAGAAATAACGGCAATTCCACGTGATACTCGTTGCGATGCTTTGCAGGATGACACTTTACAAAACAAATTGACTGTATTATATCCAGCAAGAGGAAAAAGTGCATATTTCAAAGAGGTTGCTAAAATTGCCGGTTTAGACAATATTCATTATTACATTGAAGTCGGTTTCTCACAGGCACGCGGTATATTGGAATTGTTGGGATTTAAAAACTCAGGCTCAGCGCTTCAAGTACTCAGGTCAAGATCTGCATTAGGAGGTGATGATTACCAGCGATGTTACAATCAAGCACAATTTATTAGGCAAATGCTTCTCAAACATTTTGATAAACTAACCGGATTTTTTTCGGAAGTATTAATCCGTGGAGGACTAGCTCTCGTTGAGACAAATATGACATATCCAAATGTATCAAATATATTGGAAAAGTTAAAAGCAAAAGGTTTTCCATCAAGCCCTGACGATGTAGTGATTCGAATAAGACCACCTATTGATATTAAATATAAGGTTTATAATTTTTCTGACGACCAAATTATGTCTGATTTGGGGAATAAGGTTGATTCATATATTAGCAGAAACTCGACTACTGCAACAGGTATAAATACCAGCGGCAGAACTTCAAGAATTTTAATGGGAAAGGTTAAAACTGCCATTGCTGACAGTGCGAAATATCCGGAAAGAGTAATAAGTAATTTAAAAACCTTGTTTAACCAGAGAGCCTGGCTGCAAATTGAAGACATTGCTCTCAGAGATACTGTCAGGGAAAAATTTGGGGTATTGCTTTACAATGCTTATATCAAACGTGGACAAGCGGCTAAAGCTAATGAAGTTAGAAATGTAATTGAGTCGGAAAGGAAGTTATTTGACTTACCTATTCTTGGAAAGCCAAACAATAATAGTACACAGAGCAAATAAATCTTTATTTAAATTTTGATAGTTTGTATCATTTTTTTATATTGGTTTTAAGAAATGGTATTTATCTAAGAATTATTAAAAGTACATGAAAACATTGATTCTCGTAAGACATGCAAAATCAAGCTGGGATGAACCACACCTAGCCGATTATGAACGGAAACTAAACAACCGAGGTTTAAGGGATGCCCCATTTATGGGGGAAAAGTTGAAAGAAAGAAACGTAATGCCTGACCTTATTCTATCAAGTCCGGCAGTAAGGGCTTATAGAACAGCTTGTTTTTTTGCTGAAGCATTAAATTATCCAATAAATAAACTATTGAAAAAGGAATTGATTTACGACAAAGGACCACGAGATATTTTGAATTTAATCAACCGGCAGGATGATAATATAAATACCATAATGTTAATTGGTCATAACCCTGATTTGAGTTCCTTGACTAACTTTCTTTGTGATTTTAATGAAGGGAATCTGCCAACTTGCGGTACTGTTTGTATTGATTTCAATACGGACAGTTGGGTAAATATTGGAGATGAAAAAGGGAAACTACGCTTTTACGAAAGCCCCAAGAAGTATTTTTGAAATTAATAAAAAATATTTTAAATAAGTACTGAAAGAAAAATTATAATACTTTCTAATAAGGAATACATCTTCTAATTTTATAATTTATGGTATCTATTCCAATTAATTTATCGTTTCCAATTCTGATTTTTACCATGTATCCTTCATTTGTCCCAGGTTTATTTTGGTCAAAAATAAAATTACCCAAACTATAGAAAATTTTTTTATTTTTATAAGTTTCAATTATCTGAGCAACATGTGGATGATGTCCAATTATAATATCAGTTCCGGAATCAATCAACATTCTTGCTTCTATTCGCTGTTTTTCTGTCGGCTCTGTCATGTATTCGATACCCCAATGTAGATAAACTATTATCTTTGTTTCAGAATACTTACGTTTAAATAATCTGATTTTCCGGCATAATTTCTCAATACTAATTTGGCTTATTGTTGGCTTGTCAGGAAGAAACATCCAATTTTCCAGAGCAAGACGTACACTTGAAAAAATCGCAAATTCCAAATTACCTTCTTTCAATATCACAGGTTCCTCCGCTTTAGATGAGGTATTGCCATAACCTATTGGTATCATACCATTCTGTTTGATATTTTCAGCAGTATTTATCAAACCGTTCCTTCCATAATCGTATGAATGATTATTAGCAAGACTTAAATATGTGAAACCTCCCTGCTTCAGTAATTTTAAATATTCGGGTTTTGAATTAAAAACAAATTTTTTATAAACAGGAGTATTTAAAGTGGTTGTAGGACATTCCAGATTACCAATAACATGAACGGCACCTTTAAATAAATTTTTCAAATTTTTTACTAAAATTATTGTGTCATTACTTTCTAATAATTTTCTGACACCCCTATCCAGCAAAATATCTCCTGTGAAAATAATAGATTTTTCCTGCTCTCTTTTTGTGCAAGAGAAGGAAAGAATTAAGAAAATTAAGAAAATTTTAACTGTTAATTTTAACATCCTGAACTATAAACGTAATTAGTTAGAGCTTTCATCGGCTTAGTGTTTGTTATAATATTTTTAAGCCATATTGGTATTTCAGGTATATTGTCTTTATCAAGCATCTTTTGCCATTCTTCATCAGTAAGTCTATCTTGTGAATTCTGAAGAAATTCATAATAACTAAATACAGCTCCTCTTGTTAAATATAAATATCCTTTAATTTCAACGACAACGTAAATTTCATTTGCATAACCAACAGCTTCCTCGAGACAATAGCTCGTACCGGTAAAAACATCTGCAACAACTGCAACTGATTTATCAGGTCCGGTTACTGAATACCATCCGTCAGGAGTATCTTCGAGCAATGATAATGTTAAATACTCAATAGATGCACCGATGACCTTGATAGTTTCGTATTCTTCATCGGTAAGAATTTCATTTGAGAGTTCCTTTTTACTGATATTCAATAAAAATTCTGATAGTTCCTTTATCTGGTCTGTTTTGCCCTGCATAAATTCTGTCATCAGTTTATAATTTTTAAGTTTTGTTTCTGTCATTTTAATTAATTCGTTTGCTTTCCCCCAAAAATTAACATTTGGTTCCACATATCCAAAGACTTTGGGTGGGGGAGGTCCATCACCACCACATTCTGCTCCAGACTGCTCACCATATAATATAACATCATGCTTTAATTCAGCCCATGAAGCAAGCATCGTATTCAAATTTTTCCTTTTCCAATAATCGGTTTTCATAAAATTCGGATAATTGTCGTTTTCATTTTGAATTGACACAAGAGATTCCATCCATTTATTATAAACTGAACTGTTCCAGTTATTAAAACTCCCAATTGTTTTCTTCAAATAATTCAAACTGTCTTTATAACCATTCCAATTTTTAGCTTCTTTATATTCGTTAAGTAAAATATCTTCAGCGGTCTTGTCACCTAATACAGCAAAAACATCCAATCCCTTAGGGAATTCTCTTTTTGGCGGGCGATTGATACCCAAATCATTCAATACATTAAGTATGACATTGTCAAATAAATACCTTTGAGGCATGAAATTTATTTTATTAAGACAACTCAGCGTTAATCTATGTTGAATTTTATTTTTACCGGATTGAATTTTTAGTAATTCTTTTTTTATGAACTTCCGCTGAGATAAAATATAAGATATGTTTTTCCCATTATAATTGTTGGAATTTATAATATTGCAAATATCCAAAAATGACAAATTGTCAGATTCGCCCACTAAAAATGCAATAATATCATAAGCTTCCTTGTAAATTTCAATTAATTTTCTATTATTATAAGACCTGTTATTTAATAGGTATGCACTTAGTATCGAAGCGGATAATCTTTTGTCATCGTCCAAGCAAAGAGTAGCCGTCTGAAGCCACATCATTGCTTTGAAATACCTCGATAATTCTTTTGTTTTCGTATAATGACCCCTGACTTTAAATAGACTATACTTAAAATAATCCTCATTTAAAAACTTACTTTCACCATCCATTTGGTCTTTAATATTTTTAATTTCTTCTTTGTATTCATTTTTATATTTCAAAACAGAGTAATCTTTTCCGGTTAGTTCTTTCAAAGCAATTGCATAAAAAGATTGATTGAAATATCCTAAATCCCTGCATTCAGGACAGTCATTAAACAATTTAGGATTTGTTGATTCCTTATACAAAACTTCCGAAATAGATTTCATTATTGGTATCATTTTATGTTCTTCCAAGTCCCTAAGAACAAAGCTGAAATACATGTGAAAAACCTGAAGAAATAAATCTGTAGTAACAAAATTTGGAATATTCGAATAATCGTTTTCTTCATATAATTGGAATAATTGCTCCCATTTCGCCGGAACAATAGCAAAACCATTCTGACCAAGCTTGGACTTCAGCTTATCATTGACTTTTTCAAACTGGCAAAAATTCAAGACATTTTTAAAATTTGCTATTTTTTTTCCGCTTTTATATAAATAATTTTCCTTTAGTTTGATTAACTCCTGTTCCTTAACTTTAGCAATAAAATCGAATTCTTCTTGACTTAAATCCACCTTAAAATTTTCGTCCCAATAAATTGGTTGATACCATTTTTTTGCGTTGAAGTATCCTCTAATAATACCATCATCGAATAAAAATCTTTTACGAGCAAGAACCTCATTTCTTAAAATGACTAATTCAAACAATGATTTATCTTTCAAATCAACATTCAAATCGAAATCCGGCGGTTCGATTATTTCATCGTAATATTGTAGAAAATTGCTGCTATCTAATAAATACGTTCCATATGCAATACCAT
>CAZEHW010000145.1:0-8862 GCA_964511865.1 uncultured Hyphomicrobiales bacterium
AAAAAAGATAAAAAAGATAAAAAAAGATAAAAAAGATAAAAAAAGATAAAAAAGATAAAAAAGATAAAAATGATAAAAAAAGATAAAAAAAGTAAAAAAAGTAAAAAAAGTAAAAAAAGTAAAAAAAGTAAAAAAAGTAAAAAAATAAAGAATTCAGCATATAATAAATTCATTATTTCTGTAAATTAATTTAAAATAATAGAATTATATGTGAAAACAAAAATATTATTTACCTCAATTTTACAAATTTCCCTGTGATGGGTTCTGTAAAATATAAACTTTGAGATTCGATTACAAACAAATATATTCCCTGTGATATTGAATTCCCGTAATTGTCATATCCATCCCATACAAGTTCATTTTTTCCGATTAACAAATTACTTCTCAGCTTTTTAATTTCTCTCCCGGTAATGTCGAATATTTTTATAGTAGCAGTACCGTCATTATCCGATGCTCTGTAATTAAAAGTGAATTTAGCATTTTCATTAACAGGATTTGGCTCGCACTGAGGTTTTGAAAGCAATGCATTCAGCGATGTGAAGATATGGTATTCCACAGTATCGGTATTACCTGCGGCATCCTGAAAAATCACTTCGATTCTGTTGTCCCAATCATATAGAGTATCAGATGTGAATCCCAAAACTGCTTTGAATTCATCTTTATTTATTAATTCAAGCTTGTAATCTTCTGTATTTGATTCCGTTTGTCTGACGCTGTTTATTCTTACACGAATGGGTTCCGGTATCGCTAACACCGGCTCAAAAGAATAATCATAAAGTTCAATTTCGAAATGTGGACTCATCGAAACATAAGCACTGTCCTTGATTTCAACACCATCAGATATAATCTTAATGAAAGGTTTTTCGTTATCCCTTTGTAAATGTAGATTGGTCTGCATCGTATTGTTAAATGAATATAATTCCATAAAGGGATTAAAATAATTAGCATTTAGTTTTGCACTATTATTATCTGATAATTGTAAAGTCTCTATTTGAAAATCAGCACTTGTACTCTCATTCTGAGCAAGAAATGCTATTGTGTCAGGATATACAATTTCATTTACTCCGTTCGGTTGAATAATTAGATATATCTTGTTATTTTCTGCTGGACTTCTCAAAGATAAATTTTCTAAAGAATAAGTAAACTCAGAATCTTCACCCCTCATTACCGTATCAGATAAAAATCCTGATTTACTTTTGATGATTGCTAACTCATGGCTTGGTGTAAAGTCAAGTTCGATATTTGAAATTTTTATATCCGTATCTTCAGAAAAACGTCTTATCTTTAAGGAAATTGCTACCCCAGGGAGTTTCAGGGAATCCATAAAACTCAAATCTACATTGAGAGCATCAATAAATTTTTCAAGAGGGGAGACGGAATTATCGTAATTATGTCCATAAATACTAAGTGTTGATGATGCTTGAGAAAAATCAATATCAGCATCAATCTTACAGCTTTCCCATTTCTTTGCAGAAAAAATTCCTGGTATCTCAAGAACTGCATCCATAGGAAATATAGTAATGCTGTCAATTATAGATATTTGAATACCGTCTTGCACAATATTTTCAAGTGTTCTGCTGTTTGGTTTATCTTTTCTTCCGGCAAATGCAAATGATGCCTGTACTATATCACTTCCATCCGGTATTTGATATACTTCCTGGGAGCCAAATCTTGCCAATGTCTCTTTGAATGATTTAAAACTGCCAACGGCATCAGGATTATTTAATCCCGTATGATAAAACATTCTCCATGCACTTCCGCAAGAGGATAAGAGTAGCCAGTCTCCGGCTTTGACAGTGTCATTCATGAAATTGACCAAATCACGAGTGCTGTTTTCACCATCCCAAGTATTATATTTTTTGCTGGTAATAAATTCTCCGTCTTCTCCAGAAACCACAACTAAGTTAATACCAACAGGAGCATTCGATGTGCTGGGTGTATAGATATATAAAATATCATCATATACAATCTCGCAAAACCTGTCAATCGTAGCATTGCCCCTTGCGGATACTACAGAAAATGATTTTTGAAAATTCTTGAATTTCAAATATGATTGATTATTTTCATTGACTTGTTCAAGACCTTGTAATGATAAATTATTCAAAAATTCATTATTGAAATTAACTTTAACATTTTCCGGTTCTTGTTTGTCTGACGCAAAAGGAATTCTCAGCCAACTGCTTTCCAATTGCTCTGTCTGGTCTAGATAACGTGCGTACAAGAAATATTTATTCCCATATGCTAATGTAGTATCTGGTAACCAGTCTATACAATTTTCCAGAACATTAATTTCAATATTTTTTGATTGATAAATAATATCTTCTTTACCATCCAAATCAATTTCAGCTAAATAAAATTCGTAATTATCATTAGAATTTTGCATCGGGTTTATAAACCTGAAATGCATCTTTTCACCATCAACATTCCAGTAGGGGAGAGGTTCTAATGCAAGTAATCCGCTTTTATAGACCTCAAAACTTCCCTGATAAATTAAAAGTGTTGTATCCGCAAGTTCGGCATATAACTCAATTTTGTGAATTCCAGGTTTGTTCAAAATCGAAAGAGAGTCAAATAAAAATTGCTCCTTTGTACACAACCCCGAATAATCAATGTAAAAATTATTTGTATCTTCATTGTATTTACTTATTAATCTTAACCTAAGATGATTTTCTTCGCAGAATCCATTATTAAATACATAGCCACTAATTAATGCGACAGAATCCGTTTCAATTAGTATTCTATTTCCAAAAGTATTAGTAATCTTTAGTTCATTATCAAGTGTATATATATCTCTAGTTGATGATATTCTTATTTTTGTCATTGGGTCACCGAGCAATACAAATTGCTGGGCAAAAGCTCTGGTAATCGGGTCATAACCAATCATATTTATCTTGGCATTGTTCACAATTTCTCCTAAACTTCTTTGCCTTAAAATAGTGTCATTGACAATATCCATCATGTTTGATATAATCTGCATACCAGGTATATCAACTCCAAGATTTGTTGAACCTGCAGTACCAATGAAGCCCTTGTCTGCAATCGTAAGGTAATTCTCATTTCTTGCAACTAAAGTATCTTCGGCAAATGCCGCAGTATTGCAGGATATAGTTGTGAAAAAAGAATATTTCCCTTTGTTGTTGAGTTTTTCAGAATGCCATCCGTCCATATCGAATACATCAGGAGCTCCGTGACCATAAAAGTTTACCCAAACTGCTCCGGCATCAATTTTTGAAATTATTTCATTTGCTTCAGCTACACCCACAGTTGTTCCGTTACTTTTAGCCACAACCATTGTATCTCCTGCCAATGGTTTGTTCATCCAATGAGAATATAAAATTCCATCCATATTTTCTTTAAAAATCTCTTTTTCACCATCTTCTCCGCCCCCTGTCAATGACAGAAATTTTTTCATCCATGGCATCCTCGGAGCTTCTTCATATTCTTTAATTTTACTTATTAAATTTGATATATGCTGAGGTTCAGATGCCGGTATTCTGCCAACATACATATCGTGCAAATAATCATTCGCTGAATCAAGGCAAACATACCAAAAATCCGATACGGGCCAGCCGTAAGAGGGGATATAGTCAACATTTGTAATAGTCCTTGCTTTGTTACCGGACCAGTTCGCATCTCCTATTAGCAATAAATATTGTGGAACGGGCTTTTGCCAGTTTTTGTTTGCGTATTGCAAAAATGATTTTATGGCATGTGCAGATTTTATTCCAAAATTAAATTCTTTATATACATCCTCAATATCAACAACTTCAACTTCGAATCCCTGATTCCTGCGGTAATCAGCCAAAGAATCTGCTCCTGCTTTAAATTTACTGTGAGTTATGAATATTGCATCTGCTCTGTGATTTTGATTTCTTAACAGTGAATTGTTAACAGGGAATACTTGAGCAGTTTCCAAGGCATTCAAATCATCAGCAAGAATTTCAAAGTTTGTATTTGCCTCAAAATTCTTTTCAATTTGATATGATTTTCCTGAATCATGCTTAAAAAATTTATTGATATTTGAATTTCCATTAATAACATGCTTTTCAATAGCTGAAGAAATATCATCTGTTTTAACAGCGAAAGTCCATGTTTCTCCGACTTTAACCTGTCCAACAGCCGTGCTTCCGAGACTTTGCAACTTCGAAACAATATTTGCGTTGGGTGCTTTTGTTGAATTATATGTTAATGTAATGATACTGCCATTTGGGATTGCATTTAAAAAATCTACTACTTGATTATTCAAATCTGTAAATGTTTTGAATTCCGGAGTAATGTAATTCGGCCCTTTTAAAACAGCGATACTAATTGAAGCAGTACCTGTCGAAAATGCAGAATCATTAATGACAATAGAAGACCATGGATACACTCCGTTTTTTGCTCCTGCTATAATATTTGTCCCTGATTGACCCTGAAATTTTGATAAATAATTATTCTTTTTTTCAAGAATGAAATTATCTTTTGTCCTGAAATTTGGAATAATTAATTTGAAGTTTTCTGTTTGACTTTCTAAAGTAAAGTTTAATTTTCCGTTAAATGCAGTAGGTCTGGTTTTACCGCTTATTTTAAAAAAATCAATTCCAATATCGTTAGGGATAATCTTGATAGTGTCAGTATCATATTGGGAATAATTCACAATTTGAAAATTATTTTTTCCTGAAATTAATTTATTAATTGATAATTTTTGTTTGAAATTTAAAATTTTTCCGGTATCAATCGAAAATTTGGATAGTGTGTCATTGTTGAGAACAAAGGATAAATCATGCTTGCGGATTTGGGCATTATTCCAATAAACACTCATTAGATTAATTCCTATGTTGATTGTATCTGCTGCTTGTAATAATAGGTCATTCGTGAATTTATTATTTCTATCGGAATCAATTTCCTGCCACAGCCATCCTTCACGATGAATATTTTCAATGTCATGTTGCAGTTTAAAATCACCGTGCAGATATACTTTTTCAAATTCAATATGTTTATTGATATTCACATAATCTACTGTTTTTGTAGCATTAGTAACTTCAGGAAATTCCATGAATCTTAATCCCGGAGCTGTTTCTTCGTAATAAAGATAATAAGCAGAATAATCGCTGTAATGGTTGAACCATGTCGTATCTCCTTCTCCTCTATGACCAAGGAAGATTATTTCATCACCATTGTTCATTATTCCATCAATGTCATTATTGAAACTGATGGGGACTTCTTCTCCTTTGTATATCAGATGAAAATAAATTATATCTTTTCCTCCAAAAGAACTTTCTACATTTATCAAATCCTGAGCATTAACTTTGGCTATACCATCATTTTTAGTCATCAGTTTGACATATTTAATTTCGGGTTTATACCAATCGTCCTTTTGCATTTTCTCCTTTTTCCCAACATCCTTCTCCCTTCTCACTTCTCCTTTTTTTAATAATTCAGGTATTTGCTGCTTGTTTATATATTCCGAAAAGAATTTATATTCTGGGTTATCAGATCCAAGCTTAGTAGTAGCAATAGGTTTATTGAATTTTACTGTAATTTCAATTGAATCGAATATGAAAAGAGAATTCGAATATTCTTCGAAGCTAAATGGATTTATTCTAATAATACCGGTAGTAATGCCTCTTTGTTTACCAATTTTTTGCAATGTAACTAACTCAGTAAAATCATTAGTATAATTGAAGCTGTTTGAAAGTAATCTTTTTGAATAAAGTTTTTTTTCAAGTTTATAATCAATATCTTCAGGTAGTGCGACAAGCAATTGTAACTCATCAAAAAGATAATCTCCTTTTTGTGCAGGAATGGTATTTTTTACCCCATTCAATTTAACATAATCATAATTTGAATGTTTGGTTTGAATGAATTTCTTTGAAAGAGAGTTGATTTTAATGGTGATTAAATCATTTTCCGTTTGAACATCTATCGTTTGAGACGATAAATTATAAGCAATAATCAATAATAAGAGCCCAATATACTTTTTCATATATTCCCAAAATTTAATTAAAAAAAAGTATCAAATACCAAATTTAAAAAACTCTCCTCATTGATAATATTTTATGTTATTTATAGACTATTAAGATAAAAAATCATTTTATTTAATTTTTAACGGTAAATATCGAAGAGATATTGGAAAGATTTCGATAATTATCATAAGTATTTAATTTATTTAATGTTTTATTGAAATTTACTACAAAAATATAGTATTTATTACCATTGCAATTTAATAGATTATTTCTTATTTTAGATTATTAAAAATAGGAAATACATGAAATATGATTTACCATATGTTATTTTTGAAGCAACAAGTGCTTGCAACCTTGATTGCCTTTATTGTTATAATATATGGAAAATCCCCGTAACAAAACATTTACATTTCAATTCTTACAAGCAATCACTAAAAACTTTTAAGAAACTTTTTAAAATTGCAAATGTATCAAATATTACTTTCACAGGCGGTGAACCGCTCCTTGCCGAAAGAATTTCTGAGCAGATACTTTTTTGCAAAATGAAAAAAGCAAATGTTACACTCATTACAAACGGGAATTCTGCAAGTAAGGAAAAGTATAAAGAGTTGGTTGATTTGGGAGTAGGATTATTTGAACTTCCTCTCCATTCTCATGACCAAAAAATTCATGATTCCCTGACAAGAAAGACCGGCTCACATGCAAAAGTCGTAAACTCCATTAAAAATTTGCTTGAGTTGAATGCTAATGTTGTTGTTGATATGGTTTTGAATAAATTGAATTTGAAGGATATTGACAAAACGTTGGAATATATCAAATCTCTTGGAATTAACCGGGTAATGCTCACAAGGTTCAATGTCGGTGGTGAAGGATTGAAACATATTGCTGAACTTCTTCCTTCTATTGACGAACTAAAATCAGCTTTTACCATTGCCGATGGAATGGCAGATGAATTGGATATGAAGATAACTTCAAACGTATGTACTCCGCTTTGTGTGCTGAATCCCAATGACTATAAAAATATTACTACATTATCCTGTTCGGCAAATATTAAGAATATGCCATTGACTCTCGATATTAAAGGGAACGTCAGGATATGCAACCATTCTCCGGTATATATCGGTAATATTTTTAAGCAAAGTTTTGAGGAGCTTGCAAATTCGGAATACGTGAAAAGCTGGAAAGAAATAAAACCTGATTATTGCGAAGGGTGCAATGTTTACGATGTTTGCTTCGGCGGATGCAGAGCCGCATCAGAGCAAATGGGTTTGGGATTAAAAGAACCAGACCCGATTATCTCAATAAATGAAGAAAAGCAAAAACAGCAAACAAAATTCAGGGAGGTATCTTGAAAAGAGAACTTTATATACCGCTCATAATTGTTGTCTTAACACTCGTGTTTGGCATTATCTGCCTTATGGTCTATCTCTCAAATGGCAATGCTTACTGGATAAAGAAGAAGTTGAAAATCGGTGCATTGCTTTTGACTTTTACATGGGTTACAAGTAGTTGTGAAAATACATGCTATTTACCCCCACTTACTGATAATTCAATTTGGATAGATAATCATGGGGATTCTTTGATTTATTCTATGAGTGACACAATGTTCGTTAGAATTCAAAACCCTACTTACAATTATTTTTCTTATGAAATTATAAATACACTTAAAGTTTCAATAAAATCTGATATTCTCAACAAGCAAAATGACTCTTTAGAATATAATGAACATTATTTTTTAATATTTACTAATGAATTTGCTCCCGGGAAATACAATATCAATTTCTATGGGGAAAGCGAAGAAATAGTAACTATGAAAAATAAAATCGGTCATTCAAATTTTCAAATAAAATGACAATAAAATCAAACCATGGTGATAAAATATGAAAAAAGAACTTTACATACCGCTCATAATTGTCGCCTTAACACTTGTGTTTGGCATTATCTGCCTTATGGTCTATCTCTCAAATGGCAATGCTTACTGGATAAAGAAGAAGTTGAAAATCGGTGCATTGCTTTTGACTTTTAACGGAATTGTTTATGGTACTTATGCGCAGGAAGCGGTTAGTTGCTATTTAGGTGATTCTGAAGTCATACAACCCATTTATCTTGGTCCCATTTTAAATGCAAATTTCAATACCTTAAAAAATATTCATTTGCAATCAGACCTAAAATGTAATTTAGAGAAATTGCCCGATATGACAGCAAATGGATTTGGAGTTGGTATATCGTGGGAAAATCATTTAGGAACAATGGATGAAACTAATTCATCAATTATTATTAATTTAATTAATGATGTTTATTCTGCAAATCATACTGAAGTATTTGAATCCGATTGTGTGCAAAGCGATAGTGTATTACTACTAGTCGGTTCAAAATTAGACCTTGAATATGATTATTCATTCTTAACACTTGATATTTTATATAAATATAACTTTTTTACAAACTATCCTTTAGGATTAGTTGGTGGTTTTTATGGCTCATATAATATTATTTCAGATTCAAAAGAAATTTTAATACCTCGTGTTTTTAAAGGTGGTGAGGTTGTAATTGATGATAAAAAAACTCTTCACAATGGTGAGATTAAGAATCTCTCGGATTTTGATTTTGGGATAAAATTGTCTATTCAATATGAAATCATCATTACAAAAGGTTATTATATAATTCCTACTGTTGGATTGACTTTCCCCTATACAAAAGTAATCTCTGATAATGATTGGAAGATTAACTCCTGGTTTACTGGTATTTCTATAAGATTTGCAATGTAGAATTATTTGGAGATAATCATGAAAAAAGAACTATATATACCACTCATAATTGTTGCTCTAACACTTGTGTTTGGCATTATCTGCCTTATGGTATATTTCTCGGATGGCAATGCTTACTGGATAAAGAAGAAGCTGAAAATCGGAGCTTTGCT